>JAGVUU010000148.1 GCA_019136105.1 Gammaproteobacteria bacterium | reverse complement strand
AGCGAGCTGCTGGCGTGGTACTCGCTCGAGCACTGGTACGCGTGGCAGGTCACGGTGCTCGGGCTCGGCCCCATCTGGATGAGCGGCAACGAAGAGGCCAAGGCGCAGGCCGGCCGGCTGCTCGCGCAGGGCGGGGTGTTCGCGTTCGGCCTCTCCGAGCGGACGCACGGTGCCGACATCTACTCGACCGACATGGTGCTGACTCCGGACGGTTCGGGCTGGCGCGCAACCGGCGAGAAGTACTACATCGGCAACGGCAACTGCGCGGCGCGGGTCGCGGTGTTCGGACGCATCCAGCGGCCCGAGGGCCAGTCGGCCAACCCTGCCGATGACTACCTGTTCTTCCTGGCCGATCCCGCGCACCCGGCGTACAGACTCGTGCAGAACGTGGTGCACGGCCAGATGTACGTGTCGGAGTTCCGGCTCGAGGGATATCCGGTCGCGCCATCGGACGTGCTGCACACCGGCAAGGCCGCGTGGGACGCCGCGCTGGCCACGGTCAACGTCGGCAAGGTGCAGCTCGCGTGGGCGAGCATCGGCATTGCCGAGCATGCATTCGCCGAGGCGATCCAGCACGCGCACGGCCGGGTGCTCTACGGCACGCGCGTGACGGATTTCCCGCACGTGCGCCGGCTGCTGGCGGATGCCTACGTGCGCCTGCTGGCGATGAAGCTCTACAGTGCGCGCTGTTCCGATTACGAGCGCGCCGCGACTGCGGATGACCGGCGGTTCCTGCTCTACAACCCGATCGCAAAGATGAAGGTGACCAGCGAAGGCGAGCAGGTCATCGATCTATTGTGGGAAGTGATTGCCGCGAAGGGCTTCGAGAAGGACACCTATTTCGAGCAGGCGGTGCAGCACATCCGTACCTTGCCCAAACTCGAGGGCACGGTGCACGTCAACCTCGCGCTGGTGCTCAAGTTCCTGCCCGCGTACGCAGCCGCGGCGGCCGGACGCGCGGCCGACTATCCGCCCGTGCCGGTGCGGCTCGATCCGGCCGACGACGCATTCCTGTTCGCGCAGGGGTCTGCGAGTGGGTTGTCGCGCATCGGGTTCCCGGACTGGCGCGGCGCGTTCCTGCGCTTCCGCCACCTGCCGAACGTCGCGACATTTCTGGCGCAGGTGCAGGCGTTCGGCCAGTTGATCGCGACCGCTGGCCCACAGGGTGCGCAGGCGAAGGACCTCGATTTCCTGCTGACGATCGGCCAGATCTTCACCCAGGCCGTGTACGCGCAACTGGTGGCCGAGGCCGCCGCGCTCGCGCTCGACGGCGCACCGGACGGCAAGCGCCAGGGAACGACCGCGACCTGCGACGGCCTCACCGAGCAGCACGTGGACCGCATGTTCGCCGTCTTCGTGCAGGACGTGAGCGAGTATGCCGTTGCCCTGCACGGCCAGGCGTCCGCCACCGACGCCCAGCGGGCCGGCGCGCTCGCGCTGGTGCGTGCGCCTGCAGTCCCGGCCGAGGCTGCCGGGTCGCTGCACGCGGAGATCGTCGCTTACGCAGATTGATTCCCCGGGTCGGCCGCGCACATCACCCGGCCGTGCACCGTTCGTCGCGATGCTGGTCGCATCCGGCTTGATGCCCCGCGCATCCGGCGAGTAGCCTGCGCGACTTTCGCCCGCGGCGGTGCGCTCCATGAAGAAGTTCCTGAAGATCACGATCAACCAGCTCGCCAACCGCCAGGCGGTGTTCTTCCTGGTCCGCAATCCGGAGCTCTTCACCACCATCGGCCTGGTGGATGGAACGCCGCTCGACCGGCACTCGGCCAGGCTTGCGCCCGTGGGTGTCGAGAAGCGCGATGCGGACTACGCGTTCGCGACGGATGCGCTCGCCGAGCTGCAGGAGTTCGACCGCGCGAAGCTCGGACCGCAGGAGCAGATCACCTACGACATCCTGCTCGACTTCTACGGCCAGCAGGCGAAGTTCCGCGAGTTCAAGTGGCTGTCGTCGGAAGGCCTGTACCCCATCAGCCCGATGTTCGGCACCCAGGTGCAGCTCGCGAGCTTCATGCAGACGCTGCACGTGGTGAAGAACGAGAAGACCGCGCGCAATTACGTCGCGCGCCTGCGCGCCATGGGCGCGAAGCTCGATGGCCTCACCGCCGAGATGCAGCGGCAGTCGGCCGCCGGCGTGGTCATGCCGCCCGCGCTGCTCGAGAAGTCGCTGACGGTGATCGGCGACACGATTGCGCCGCCGCCAGCCGAGAGCCCGTTCGTGACGACGTTCGTCGAGCGCATGGCGAAAGCCGACGGCATCGACGCGCAGCGGCAGGCTGCCCTGCGTGACGAAGCCATCGAGGTGGTGAAGACCGGAGTGTACCCGGCCTACGAACGCATGCGCGATGCGCTCATCGCCGAGCGGCCGCAGGCAGAAGGCACGGCGGACGGCGTGGGCCGGCTCCCGGATGGCGCGGCGTTCTACCAGGCGATGCTCGAGCAGTTCACGACGACCCGCTACACCCCGGAGCATGTGCACCAGCTTGGGCTTGCCGAGGTCGCGCGCATCGACGCCGAGATGGACACGCTGCTCGACAGCCAGGGCCTCACCGAAGGCACGGTGGCCGAGCGCATGACGGCGCTGCGCACCGACCCGCGCTTCCTGCTGCCGAACACCGACGAGGGCCGCGAGCAGTTGCTCGCGAAGTACCGTTCGATCCTCGACGACGTCGCAGGCCGCATGCCCGAGTACTTCAAGACCATTCCGCCGGGCAAGCTCGCGGTCGAACGCGTGCCCGCGTCGGCCGAGAAGGGTTCAGCCGGCGCGTACTACAACCCGGCGGCGATGGACGGTTCACGCCCC
>JAGVUU010000245.1 GCA_019136105.1 Gammaproteobacteria bacterium | reverse complement strand
AGCGCCACACCATCGGCGCCGTCCTGCCCAAGGGCACCCTGAAGAACGCCTGAGCCCCGGGGGGATTACTGCATGCACACCTATCCGGCCTGGCGGCTCTGGCTGGTCGCCGTCGTCGTGGCGGCAGCCTTGCTGCTCGCGCTGCCGAACGTGTTCGGCGACGCGCCGGCGCTGCACCTGTCGCGCGATGACCGCGCGGCGTTCACCGACCAGACTCAGTCAGCCGTCACCACGATCCTCGAACAGAAGGGGATCCCCGTGGACGGCGCATGGCTCGAGGACGGGCGGCTCGTACTGCGTTTCAACGACGTCGCGCAGCAGCTGCAGGCGCGCGACGCGATCAACGCCGCGGCGCCGCGGGAGTACCTGATCGCCCTGTCCCAGGCGCCGCGCATGCCGGGCTGGATGCGGGCGCTGGGCCTCAACCCGATGAGCCTGGGCCTCGACCTGCGCGGCGGCGTGTATTTCCTCTACGAGGTGGACGTGGCCGGCGCGGTGAAGCAGCTCATCGCCACCATGGAACGCGACTACCGCACGCTGTTGCGCAACGAGCGCATCCCGTACACGGCCATCACGCCCGCCGGCACGGACGGCGTGAAGATCGAGCTGCGCAGCGGCGCCGACGTGCCGCGCGTGACCGCCGCGCTCCGCAAGCTCGACCCGCTCATCACACTCGAGGAAGATCGCCTCGGCGAGGGCGGCTCGGTGACCGTGCGGCTGACGCCGGACCAGATCAAGCAGCGCCAGGACTTCGCGATCCAGCAGAACATCACGACGCTGCGCAACCGCGTGGACGAGCTCGGGGTCACCGAGCCGATCGTGGCGCGGCAGGGCGTCGACCGGATCACCGTGCAGCTGCCGGGCGTGCAGGACCCGAACGAGGCCCTGCGCGTGCTCGGTGCGACGGCGACCCTCGAGTTCCGCCTGGTGGACGATCAGAACGATGCCGCGGAGGCCGAGCGGCTCGGCCGGGCGCCGCTCGGTTCCAGGCTGTACAAGTTCCGTGAAGGCAGCCCGGTGCTGCTCAAGCGCGAGATGATCGTCTCCGGCGAGCAGCTGGTGGACGCGAGCTCGGGCTTCTCCGAAGGCCAGCCGGCGGTGATCGTGAAGCTCGACGCGCGCGGCGCGGCCGAGATGCTCGAGACCACGCGCCAGAACCTCGGCCGCCCGATGGCCGTCGTCTTCATCGAGAAGAAGCGAGTCGCCGAGACCGATCCCTGCAACGGGATCCGCTCCGGCAACGAGTGCACCGAGGAAGAGGTCATCAACATCGCGACGATCCGCGGCGTGTTCGGCAGCAATTTCCAGGTCACCGGCCTGCTCGCGGGCGAAGCGCGCGAACTCGCCTTGCTGCTGCGCGCCGGCTCGCTGGCTGCGCCGCTCTACATCGTGGAGCAGCGCACCGTCGGCCCGAGCCTCGGGCAGGACAACGTCACGCGCGGCTTCCAGGCGCTGATGATCGGCCTGGCCGGCATGTTCATCTTCCTTGCCGTCTACTATCGCCGCTTCGGCCTGGTGGCGTGCCTCGTGCTGTTCATGAACATGGTGCTGCTCACGGCGCTGATGTCGCTGCTGCAGGCCACGCTGTCGCTGCCCGGCATCGCGGGCATCGTGCTGACGGTCGGCATGGCGGCGGACGCCAACGTGCTCATCTACGAACGCATCCGCGAGGAACTGCGCAACGGCATGAGCCCGCACGCCGCGATCAACGCCGGTTTCGACAAGGCGTTCTCGGCGATCGCCGACTCCAACATCACCACGTTGATCGCAGGCGTGGTGCTGTTCACGTTCGGCACCGGGCCGGTGCGCGGCTTCGCCGTCACGCTGTGCCTCGGCATCCTGACGTCGCTGTTCTCGGCCATCCTCGGCAGCCGGGCCCTGATCCACCTGTTCTGGGGCCGCCAGCGCAAGCTCGAAGCCCTGCCGATCTGAGGCGGACGCACCATGGAATTCTTCAAGCAGAGAACCAATTTCCGCTTCATGCCGCTGCGCTCGCGGTGGTACGCCATCTCGGCCGTGCTGCTGGTCGCGTCGCTCGCCCTGATCGGCATCCGCGGCCTGAACCTCGGCATCGACTTCACCGGCGGCGTGGTGCTGGAACTCAGCTTCCCGCAGGCGGCGGACCTCGACAAGGTGCGCGGCGCGCTCGCGGCCGCGGGCCACGAGGACGCGACCGTGCAGAGCTTCGGCACCGCGAACGAGGTGCTCGTGCGGTTGCTGCCGAAGGAAGGCGAGGACACCGCGGCGGTCGGCCAGGACGTGCTCGAGTCGCTCAAGTCTTACGAGCCGGGCGTGCAGCTCAGGCGCACCGAGGTGGTCGGCGCGCAGATCGGCAAGGAGCTCGGTGAGCAGGGCGCGCTCGCGGCGCTGTTCGCGTTCCTGATGATCCTCGCGTACGTGGCGATCCGGTTCCAGTGGAAGCTCGCCATCGGCTCCATCGTGGCGGCGCTGCACGACCCGATCCTGGTGCTCGGGTTCTTCGCCGCCACGCAGATGCCGTTCGACCTGGCAACGCTCGCCGCCATCCTCGCGGTCGTGGGTTACTCGCTGAACGACACTGTCGTGGTGTTCGACCGCATCCGCGAGCGTTTCGTGATGACCCGCAAGGGCACGCCGGTCGAGATCATCGACCTCGCGATCAACGACACGCTGTCGCGCACCTTGATGACCAGCGTCACGACGCTGATCGCCGTGTTCTCGCTGCTGCTCTTCGCGGGCGACACGCTCGCCGGCTTCGCGACGGCGCTCGCCATCGGCGTGTTCGTGGGCACCTACTCGTCGATCTTCGTGGCGAGTTCCATCGCGCTCGACCTCAAGCTGTCGGCCCGCGACCTGATGCCCGCCCAGAGGGAGAAGGGCGCGGTCGACGACATGCCGTGACTCCGGCTCGGGTCAGGGCCGAGTCCGACGGAGGTACCGCCCGGTGATGGAACTGGTGTGGGGCGGCTTCCTCGCGTTCTTCCTGACGCTGCTGTTCCTCGACCTGAGCGTGCTGCACCGGGAGTCGGCGGAACTCTCGGTCAAGCAGGCGCTCTTCTGGACCGCGGTCTGGGTGAGCGTGGCGATGTCGTTCAACCTGGTGATCTACGGGCTGTACGAGCACCGCTGGTTGGGCTTCGTGCCGGGGCCGGGGGTGCGCGACGGCACGGACGCCGTGGTGCTGTTCGTCACCGGCTACCTGCTCGAGTGGTCGCTCTCGGTAGACAACATCTTCGTCATCGCGCTGATCTTCGCCTACCTGAAGATCCCGGCGCTCTACCAGTACCGTGTGCTGTTCTGGGGCATCGTCGGCGCGATCGTGCTGCGCGGCGTGATGATCATCACCGGCGCGGCGCTGCTGAGCCGCTTCGACTGGATGTTCTACGTGTTCGGCGCGATCCTGCTGGTTTCGGCGCTGCGCATGCTGCGCGACGACGACGAGGAGCGCGACTTCGGCTCGAGCTTCCCGGCGCGGCTGGTGCGCCGCTTCATCCCGGTGACCGACCAGCTCGACCGCGCGCGTTTCTTCGTGCGCCGCGACGGCCGCCTGCACGCCACGCCGCTCTTCGTCGCGCTCGTGATGGTGGAACTCACGGACGTGGTGTTCGCCGTCGACTCGATCCCGGCGATCCTGGCGGTGACGCGCGATCCGTTCATCGTGTTCACGTCGAACGCGTTCGCGATCCTCGGCCTGCGCTCGCTCTATTTCGCCGTGGCCGGGCTGATGGCGATGTTCCGCTACCTGAAGTACAGCCTGGTGCTGATCCTTGCGTTCGTCGGCGTGAAGATGCTGCTGGTGCAGGTGTACCACGTGCCGAATCTCGTCTCGCTCGGCATCATCGTGGGCACGCTGACCGGCGGCATCCTGGCCTCGCTCTTCGCCACGTGGCGCGAGGCGCGGCAGGCCCTCGAGGATCGGCCCCGCAATCGTTAGCGACCGGTCTTGCGCAGCTCGCTGTGCCGGAAACCGTAGAAGAAGTAGATCAGGAATCCGAGCACCGTCCAGCCCGCGAGCCGCACCCAGGTGTCCGGCGGCAGCGAGACCATCATGCCGGTGCACACCAGGGCGCCGGTGATGCAGACGAACCACGGTGCCGGCACCTTGAAGTGGCGCGGGATGTCCGGCCGCGTGTAGCGCAGCACGAGCACGCCGATGCAGACGGTCGTGAACGCCAGCAGCGTGCCGATGGAGACGAGCTCACCCAGGATCGTGACGGGGAACAGGCCCGCGATCAGGGCGGCCAGAGTGCCGGTGATCAGCGTGCCGACATACGGGGTCTTGTGCGTCGGGTGCACCCTGCGGAACACGGGCGGCAGCAGGCCGTCGCGCGACATGGCGTAGAAGATGCGGGGCTGGCCCAGCATCATCACCAGCATCACGGACGTCATGCCGGCAATTGCGCCGAGCTTGATCCAGCCCGCGAGCCAGCTGAGCTCGGGGTGCCGGTCGAGGGCGAGCGCCACGGGAGCCGCCGTGTTGAGCTCGGAGTAGTGCACCATGCCGGTGAGCACCGCCGAGACCGCCACGTACAGCACCGTGCACACGGCGAGGCTCGCGAGGATGCCGATCGGCATGTCGCGCTGCGGGTTCTTGGCCTCCTGCGCCGCGGTGGAGACCGCGTCGAAGCCGATGTAGGCAAAGAAGATGATGCCGGCAGCCTGCACCACGCCGCTCCAGCCGAACTTGCCGAAGGTGCCGGTGTTCTCGGGGATGAACGGCTGCCAGTTGGCGCCGTCGATCACCCACATGCCGAAGCCGATGAACAGCACGATCACGGTGACCTTGATCGCGACCACGATGGCGTTGAAGCGCGCCGACTGGTGGATGCCGACGTAGCAGAGCGCGGTGATCGCCGCGACGACCAGGACGGCCGGCAGGTTCACGAGCGCGCCGGTGCGCACGATCTCGAAGTGACCCTCGCCCTTGGTGAGCGGGGCGTTGGTGAGCGCGTCGGGCAGGTGGAACCCCAATTGCTCGACCAGGCTCACCACGTAGCCTGACCAGCCCACCGCGACGGTCGCGGCGGCGAACAGGTACTCGAGGATCAGGTTCCAGCCGATGAACCACGCGACGAGCTCGCCGAGCGTGGCGTAGGAATACGAGTACGCGCTGCCCGACACCGGGATCATGGACGCGAATTCCGCGTAGCAGAGCCCGGCGAGCGCACAACCGAGGCCCGCGATCAGGAAGGACACGATGAGCGCCGGGCCGGCGTGGTTGGCGGCGGCCGTGCCGGTGAGCACGAAGATGCCGGTGCCGATGATCGCCCCGATGCCGAGCAGCACGAGCGCGCGGGCGTCCAGCGTGCGGTGCAGTTCGTTGCTCGTGTCCGCTTCGTGGAGTTCCCCCACCGGCTTGGTGGAGAACAGGCGCTTCGGCATGCGGTCCGCTCCTCAGGCTTCTCGTAGTTCTTCGGGGACGTGCGGGCGGAGGCACTCTACCAGCGCCTCGTAGACCTTGGGAGCCCCGGCAACGACGTTGCCCCCCTGGCGGTATTCGCCGCCGACGAGGGTGCCGATGCGGCCACCCGCCTCGGTGATGAGCAGCGTGCCGGCCGCGGTGTCCCAGGCGTTCAGGCCGATCTCCCAGAAGCCGTCCACGCGCCCGGCCGCCACGTAGGCGAGATCGAGCGACGCGGCGCCCGGGCGGCGGATGCCGGCGGTCTGCTGCATCACGGCCTTGAGCATCGCGAGGTACTCGTCGATGTAGCGGGCATTGGCACGGTACGGGAACCCGGTGGCGACCAGCGCGCCTTCGAGCTCGAGCTGCTTGCTCACGCGGATACGCCGGCCGTCGAGCTGGGCGCCGTCGCCGCGCGAGGCGGTGAACAGTTCCTGCCGCATCGGGTCGTACACCACGGCATGCTCGAGGCGTCCGCGGTACTCGCAAGCGAGCGACACCGCGAAGGTGGGGAAGCCGTGCAGGAAGTTGGTGGTGCCGTCGAGCGGATCGATGATCCAGAGGAACTCGTCGCCGCCGCTGCGCCCGGATTCCTCGCCGAGGAAGCCGTGGTCCGGGTGGGTGCGGCGGATGGTCTCGATGATGTCGCGCTCGGCGAGCTGGTCGATCTCCGTGACGAAGTCGTTGCGGCTCTTGGAGCGCACCCCGAGCGTGGGCACGCGGTCGAGGTTGCGGACGATGAGGTCACCCGCGCGGCGTGCGGCGCGGACGGCGATGTTGAGCAGTGGCTGCATGGGACGTCGGCTCGGCTGGGGGCTGGCAAAGAACGGCGGGGCATGGGCCCCGCCAATGGGCGGCTAGAATAGCAGAGCATGTCCATCCGCATCGTCCTCACCCGGATCTCGCACCCGGGCAACATCGGTTCCGCCGCCCGCGCCATGAAGACCATGGGGCTCGAGCGGCTGTGCCTCGTCGCACCCGACCGGTTTCCCGCGACGGAGGCAACGGTCATGGCGGCCGGGGCGCAGGACATCCTCGACCGCGCGCAGGTCTTCCCGGACGTGCGCAGCGCCGTGGCGGATTGCGGCCTCGTGGTCGGCACCACCGCGCGCTCGCGGCACCTGCCGTGGCGCATCGTCGAGCCCCGGGAAGCGGCAGGGGAGATCGCGGTCGCCGCAGCTGCGAGCGAAGTCGCCGTCCTGTTCGGGGCCGAACGCACCGGGCTCACCAACGAAGAGATCGAGCTCTGCCAGCTGCTCATGACGATCCCCACCGGTTCGAGCTACGGTTCGCTCAACGTCGCCATGGCGGTGCAGGTCGTCGCCTACGAGATCCTGCTCGCGACCCGTGCCGCGGCCGACGACGGTGAGCGCCGCGGTATCCCGCTGGCGAGCGCTGTCGACATGGAACGCTTCTACGCCCACCTCGAGCAGGTGCTCGACGAGATCGATTTCCACGACCGTACGGGCGAGGGGCACCTGATGGCGCGCCTGCGCCGGTTCTTCAACCGCGCGGTGCCCGACCAGAACGAGATCAACATCCTGCGGGGCATCCTCACCTCGGTGCAGGGCAAGCGGCGCCGCGCGGGCGACCCCCATCCGGCGCGGGAGGGCCGAGACGCGTGAACGACGTGATCTATCTCGACAATGCAGCGACCACCGCGGTGGATCCGCGGGTGGTCGACGCGATGCTCGAGTGCCTCGGCCCCGCGGCCGATTTCGCCAACCCCTCGTCCGTCGGGCACCTGCCGGGACGGCGGGCCCGTGCTCGAGTCGAGCAGGCACGCGCCGACGTCGCCGCACTGGTCGCTGCCGATCCGGCGCAGGTCATCTTCACGTCCGGAGCCACCGAAGCCGACAACCTCGCGATCCTCGGCGCCGCGCGCTTCTATCGCGAGCGTGGCCGGCACCTGGTCACCTCACGCACGGAGCACCCGGCGGTGCTCGACGCCTGCCGGCAGCTCGAGCGCGAGGGCTTCGAGGTCACCTACCTCAAGCCTGGGCCCGACGGCATCGTCGAGCCGGCGCAAGTCGAAGCCGCGCTGCGCAGCGACACACTGCTCGTCTCGCTGATGCACGTGAACAACGAGATCGGCGTGGCGCAGGACGTCGGCGCGGTCGGGCGCCTGTGCCGCGAACGCGGCGTGCTGTTCCACGTCGATGCGGCGCAGGGAGCCGGCAAGCTGCCGCTCGACGTGAACCGCGACTGCATCGACCTGCTCGCGATCACCGCCCACAAGGTGCACGGGCCGAAGGGCGTCGGAGCGCTGTGCGTGCGCCGTGAGCCGCGCCTCGGGCTGGTGCCGATGCTGCACGGTGGCGGGCAGGAGCGCGGCCTGCGCTCGGGCACGCTGGCCACGCACCAGGTCGTCGGGCTCGGCACCGCGCTGCGCATCGCCGCGGCCGAGATGCAAGTGGATGCCGCGCGCATCGGCGCGCTGCGCGAACGGCTGTGGCGTGGGCTGTCGGCGCTGCCCGGCGTGCTCCTGAATGGCCATCCGACTCGCCGGGTTCCCGGCATCCTGAGCGTGACTTTCGACGGCGTCGAGGGTGAGAGCCTGCTCTACGCCTTGCCGGGCTTCGCGGTGAGTTCGGGCTCGGCCTGCGCCACGACGAGCGGCGAGCCGTCGTACGTGCTGCGCGCGCTCGGGCGCAGCGACCGGCTCGCGCAGAGCACCTTGCGTTTGAGCCTCGGCCGGTTCAACACGGACGCGGAGGTCGACCGGGCGGTCGAGACCATCGTGGCGGCGGTCGAGCGCCTGAGGTCGGTGGCCCCGGGGCAGTCCGGATGACGGTTGACGACCCGCGTTACGGGGCCGAGGTGCGTCGCCGCATGGCGAGCCTGGCCGGGGCGGGCAGTTTCGCGCCGGCGCCGGACATCGCCACCGGGCTTGCCGGGAACCGTGAGCAGGGGGCGGAGATCGAGCTCTCGTGCCGTATCGGCGACGGCCAGGTGTCCGAGGCGCGGTTCCGGGCTTTCGGCTGCCCGCATTTTCTCGCGGCGGCCTCCTGGCTCATCGATCGCCTGCGCGGAGCGCGCCGGGACGAACTCGCGGACTGGGATTGGCGCGAAGCGGCCGAGGCGCTCGAGGTGCCGGCCGCCAAGTTCGGGCGGTTGCTCATACTGCAGGACGCGGTCCGCAGCGTGGCCCGGAACTGGCCCGGCACGCGGGGGTCTACGGTGTAGAATCGGTCGCAACAGGAGGTTGCGCGTCCCCATGTCCGTCTCACTCACCCCATCGGCCGCCGAACGCGTGCGGAGTTTCCTCGACAAGCGCGGGAGCGGCGTCGGGCTCAGGCTCGGAGTCAAGAAGACCGGCTGCTCGGGCTTCGCATATGTCGTGAACTACGCGGACGAAGTCGCAGCCAACGACGTGGTGTTCGAGGACCAGGGCGTGAAGGTGATCGTGGACAGCGACAGCCTGCGCTACGTGGACGGTACCGAGATCGACTTCGTGCGCCAGGGTCTCAACGAGGCCTTCAAGTTCCGCAACCCGAACGTCCGCGGCGAATGCGGCTGCGGCGAGAGCTTCAACGTCTAACTGCCCGTCCCGGCTGAATTTATTGGCGGTCCCGCCGGCCACGGGTATACTTCACGGTTCGATTCTTGAGTCGGCCCCGTTCGGACCCGCGCCCTCGCGGGTCCGACGATTTTGGGGCTCCGTTTCACGTGTTCCGGGGCAATGAAGCCCCTTCGAGAGGATTCGCATGGCCGTCGAACGCACCCTGTCCATCGTCAAGCCCGATGGTGTCGCCAAGAACGTGATCGGCGAGGTCTATCGCCGTTTCGAAACCGCCGG
>JAGVUU010000072.1 GCA_019136105.1 Gammaproteobacteria bacterium | reverse complement strand
GAGGCGCGATCGCCGGTTCGAAGCAAAGCGGGTTGGCCAGCGCGTAGGGAAGTGGCACCGAACTCTCTGCCGCAAGCGCGAGGGCGTCCTCGTTGCGCAGGCCGTCGGGGGTGAGCGCGGCGCCCGAGGCAATCGGCTTCAGGCCGACCACCCGACGGCCCGACCTGGCAGCAAGGCGCACGAGCCCGGACGCGACGACGGTCTTGCCGACTCCGGTGTCCGTGCCGGTGATGAAGAGGCCGTGGGGCATAGAAAAATTTAATAGTAAAGGCGCTTGAGACTTTGAGAGTAACGGTAAAATTAAGAAATAGTGATTAGTGATTGGTGATTAGTGATTGGTGATTAGTGATTAGTGAACGGTGATTCGCCGGCATCTGGACCGCGGCCGCCCGCCGGCATCCGCCTTCCGTCATTCACCATTTCCTGATCACTAATCACCAATCACTAATCACCAATCACTAATCACCAATCACTAATCACTAATCACCATTCACTTCTCCTCCCAATCCGGCTGATCGGCACCACCACTTCGCCCGGCAGCCCCTTGCGGCGGGGCGGTGCGACCGGGCACCAGGCCTGTCCGTACACCACTTCATATGTGGCCGGCAGCCGGCCGTCCTTGCGGAATGCGTCGTATGCGGCCGTCATGCGCGCCAGCGTTCCCTTCCCGGTGAGGCCGCGCGGCCGGCCGGCATTCGCGTTGTGCGCACCGATGTCCTTGAGGTCGCGCATCAGGTCGCGCACCTCGGCGTAAGTGAGCGTGAAGCGCTCCACGTCCATCACCGGCTCGGCGAGTCCGGAGCGCACCAGCGCGTCGCCGAGGTCGTGCATGTCGATGAACCGGTTCACGTGCGTGCGGGCGTCCGCGGCTGCCCAGGCGCGGCGCAGTTCGACCAGCGTGTCGGGTCCGAACGTGGTGAACGTGAACAGCCCGCCTGGCTTCAGCACGCGCCGGATCTCGCTGAACACCCCGTCCGGATCCTGGCACCACTGCAGCATCAGGTTGCTGAACACCAGGTCGACGCTGGCATCGCGCAGCGGCAGGGCCGCCGCCTGTCCGCACACGCGGCGGAACCTGCGCAGCAGCGTCTGCCGCCTGCCGGCCTCGCGCAGCATGCCCTCGGCAAGGTCGAGCGCGATCACCTGGCTCGAGCGATAGCGCCGCTTGAGCGCAAGCGAGGCGTGGCCGGTGCCGGCGCCGAGGTCGAGCACGACGTCGGGCTCGAGCCGCACGACGTCGAGCCGCTCGAGCAGTTCGTCGCGCACGCGCTTCTGCAGCACCGCTGCAGCGTCGTATGCGCGCGCCGAGCGCCCGAACGAGCGCCGCACGCGCGCGAGGTCGATGTCGAACGGATCGCTCACGGAGAGGCTCCCCCGGCGTGGCGCGCGAGGAAGCCGAGCACCTCGGCCAGCACTTCGTCGGGGTGGGAAAGAAACGGCGCATGTCCGCTGCGCTCGACGCAGAGGAACCGAGCCGACGGCAGCCGGGCCGCAAGCTCGCGGCCCGCGCCGGGCGGGGTGAGGCGGTCGTGCTCGCCTGCGATCACCAGGGCGGGCAGCGTGATGCGCGGCAGTTCGTCCCGCAGGTCGGCGGTGCGCAGCACGTCGAGCCCCGTGGCCAGGGCCCGCTGGTCGGGTTCGCCGTGCGACGCAAGTTTGCTGCGGAGACTGCGCAGCGTCTCGAGCGCGTGCTCGTCGCCACGCGTCTGCAGCGCGAGGAAGTTCTGCACGGTGCGCCGGTAGTCCAGCGCGAGGCCGCCGCTGAACTCGTCGAGCACGGCCGGCTCGAGACCGTGCTCCCAGTCGGGGCCGGCGAGGAATTTCGGAGTCGTGGCCATCAGGATCAGTGCGCGAAGGTGCCGAGGGTGCCGCCGGCCAAGTTCGAGCGCCAGCATGCCACCGAGCGACCAGCCGAGCACGATCGCATCGCGCGGCACGTGCGGATACACGGCGCGGGCCAGCCCGGCGAAGTCGTGCGCCCCGACGGACCAGCCGCTGCGCCCATGACCCGGCAGGTCCACGACGTGCAGACGTGCGTGGCCGGCCAGCCGGTCCAGCCATGGACCCCACATGCCGCCGTGCAGGGCCCAGCCGTGCAGCAGCACGAGGTCCGGACCGTTGCCGCGGATTTCGACGTGCAGCGTCATGCGCCGTCTGCCTGGGCTACGGTTGCCGGCAACCTTGCGAGCGCTTCGACCAGGAGGTCGACGTCGGCGTCGGCGTGTGCCGCGGAGAACGTGATGCGCAGGCGCGCGCTGCCCGCCGGCACGGTCGGCGGACGGATCGCCGGAACCCAGAGGCCTCGTGCACGCAGGGCATCGCTGGCCGCGACGGCGGCGGCCTCGCTGCCGAGCACGACAGGCTGGATGGGGGTGCCGGACTCGAGCAGCCGAAGCCCGAGCGTCGCCGCTTCGCGCCGGAAACGCGCTGCGTGCTGCAGCACTCGTTCGCGTCGCCAGGGCTCATCCTGCATCGCGCGCAGCGACGCACGCGTGGCGGCCGCCACGGCCGGCGGCAGGGCCGTCGTATAGATGTAGGTGCGGGCCGTCTGCAGCAAGGTCTCGATCAGCTCGTGCGATCCCGCGACGAATGCGCCGAACGTCCCGAACGCCTTGCCGAGGGTGCCCATCAGGATCGGCACGTCCACGGCGTCGAGCCCCGCCGCTTCGAGCGAGCCGCGGCCCATCGCGCCCAGCACGCCGAGCCCGTGCGCGTCATCGACGAACAGGGAGGCGCCGTGCGCCCGGCAGGCTGCCGCCAGCTCGCGCAACGGCGCAACATCGCCATCCATGCTGAAGACGCCGTCCGTCACCACCATCGCGCGGCCTGTGCCCGGTCGGACGAGGCGGGCCGCGAGCGCGCCCACGTCGGCGTGCGGGTAGCGCGAGAAGCGCGCACCGCTCGCAAGTCCGGCATCCAGCAGCGAAGCGTGGTTGAGGCGATCCTCGAACACCCGGTCGCCGCGCCCGAGCAACGCCGTGACCACCGCGAGGTTCGCCATGTAACCCGTCGAGAAGAGCAGTGCGCGCGGACGGCGCACGAAGGCCGCCAGTTCCTCCTCGAGCGCGTGGTGCTCGCGGCAGTGACCGCTCACGAGGTGCGAGGCGCCACTGCCGACTCCCCACTCGTGCGCCGCTGCCACGAACGCCTCGACGACGCGCGGATGGTCGGCGAGCCCAAGGTAATCGTTGCTGCAGAACGCGAGCAGTCCGGTGCCGTCGACTCGCACACGTACCCCGCCCGCGGCCCGGTGCTCGACCGTGCGGCGTACGCGCACGACTCAGGCGGCCGGCGCCGCGCTTCCGGCTTCGGGCCGCAGGCCGAGCCGTGCGAACAGCTCTTCGTCCCTGGTCTGACCGGGGTTCGGCGTGGTCAGCAGCTTTTCGCCATGGAAGATCGAGTTGGCCCCGGCGAGGAAGCACAGCGCCTGCACCGCGTCGCTCATGTCCGTGCGGCCGGCCGAGAGCCGCACGTACGACTTCGGCATCAGCAGCCGCGCCGTGGCGATCGTGCGCACGAGGTCGAGCGGATCGAGCGCGGGTAAGCCGTGCAGAGGCGTGCCCTCCACCTGGACGAGCTGGTTGATCGGCACGCTCTCCGGATGTTGCGGCAGCGTCGCGAGCGTGAGCAGCAGCTGCACCCGGTCCAGGTCCGACTCGCCCATGCCGAGGATGCCGCCGCAGCAGACGTTGAGGCCTGCGTCGCGCACGGCAGCGAGCGTGTCGAGCCGATCCTGGTAGGTGCGCGTGGTGATGATCTCGCCGTAGAACGCCTCGGACGTGTCGAGGTTGTGGTTGTAGTAGTCGAGGCCCGCGTCCTTGAGTTCGCGCGCCTGGTCCGGGGTGAGCATGCCGAGCGTGGCGCAGGTCTCGAGGCCGAGCGCGCGCACCTCGCGCACCATGGCCTTGATCTGCTCGAGCTGCTTCGGCTTCGGGTTGCGGTAGGCGGCCCCCATGCAGAAGCGGGTCGCGCCGTTACGCCTGGCGGCCTGGGCCGCATCGAGCACGTCGCCGAGGTCCAGCAACTCTTCGCGACCCACGTGCGTTTCGTACCGCACGCTCTGCGGGCAATAAGCGCAGTCCTCCGGGCAGGCGCCCGTCTTGATCGAGAGCAGCGTGCTCACCTGCACCCGGTTCGGGTCGAAGTTCTGCCGGTGCACGCGCTGGGCGTGGAAGAGCAGGTCGTTGAACGGCAGCGCGAACACGCCGCGCGCCTCCTCGAGCGTCCAGTCGCTGCGAATCTCGCCCAGGCGGCTCAGGTCGGGTGTCGGCATGGTGAATCCGGTCGTTTGCGCGCCAAATGGCGAGTGCGGGTGGGGGTGCGTCGGGGGATGCTCTGGCCCGACGGCGGGCAGAGTATTCAGAGGCCGCGTTCCCGCTGTCAACCAAACATGCGAGATTGGGTCGACAGGCATCTCGACTGGCTCGGCGGACTGTTGCTGCCGCCCCGCTGCGTGCTGTGCGGGTCCAGCGGGCAGGCGCCCTGCCTGGACCTCTGCGCCGGTTGTGCGGCGAGTTTCGCGGCGGCGGACGAGCCCGTGCTCGCAGGCCCCGACCCGCTGCGCCGCACCTGCGCACCGTTCGCCTACGCGCCACCGCTCGATCACCTGGTGCACGCGCTCAAGTACCGCGGCCAGCTCGCGACGGCTCGCGTGCTCGGCACCCTGCTCGCGGGCTGGCTGGCGGGGCGCGGGCTGCCGCACGAGGTCGACGTGATCGTGCCGGTCCCCTTGCACCCCGATCGCCACGCTGAACGCGGGTTCAACCAGTCGGCGGAACTCGCCCATCAACTTGGACGAAGCCTGCACCTGTCCGTCGCGGAGTCGCTGGCAATCCGGCGGCGAGCGACGCCGCCACAGGTCGGGCTGCACCTCGATGAGCGCCGCCGCAATCTCGCGGGAGCCTTCGGCGCAGGTCCGGTTGCGGACTTGCGGGTGGCGATCGTCGACGACGTGACCACCACGGGCGCCACGCTGCGGGAACTCGCCTGCGTGCTGCTGCAAGCTGGCGCTTGCACCGTGGACGCCTGGTGCATCGCGCGAACCGACCGCGGCCGCATCCACTCCAGTGCGCGGCGCGAACCGTCGCCCTCGGCGGGCTGGATGCGCTAGGCTCACGGGCCCGCTTCGACACGGAACGACGCCGAACGGACGCCATGCTGCTGCCCCTGGTCATCCTCATTCCGCTCCTGGGCGCCTGGCTGCCAGCCGCCCTGAGCCGCGCGTTCGGCATCGATCCGGCGCGCACGGCGGGTGCGCTGGTGATCGCGGCGCTCGCCATCGTGCTCGCCCAGGCCGGCGCCGTGCTCGACGGCGCCACCTTCGTCCAGTCCTGGCCGTGGATTCCGTCCCTCGGGCTGAACGCGTCGTTCCGGCTCGACGGCTTCGCGCTGCTGTTCGCGCTGCTGATCCTGGTGATCGGCGTGCTGGTGGTGCTGTACGCGCGCTACTACCTCGCGCCCGAGGACTCGAAGGAACGCTTCTACGGCCTGCTGCTGCTGTTCATGGGCGCGATGCTCGGCGTCGTGCTGTCCGAGAACCTGCTGCTGCTCGTGACGTTCTGGGAGCTCACGAGCCTGAGTTCCTTCCTGCTGATCGGGTTCTGGCGGCACCAGGCGGACGCGCGCCGCGGCGCGCGCCTCGCGCTGATGATCACCGGCGCGGGCGGCCTCGCGCTGCTGGCCGGCGTGCTGCTGCTCGGGCACGTCGTCGGCAGCTTCGAACTCACGCAGGTGCTCGCGTCGGGCGCGCTGATCAAGGCGCACCCGCTGTACGAGACCATCCTGGTGCTGGTGCTGCTCGGCGCGTTCACCAAGTCGGCGCAGTTCCCGTTCCACTTCTGGCTGCCGCACGCCATGGCGGCGCCCACGCCGGTGAGCGCCTACCTGCACTCGGCGACGATGGTGAAGGCCGGCATCTTCCTGCTCGGCCGCCTGTTCCCCGCGCTCGCCGGCACCGAGACCTGGTTCTTCGTGGTGAGCGGCGCCGGACTCGCCACGCAGCTGTTCGCGTCCTACGTCGCGCTGTTCCGCCACGACCTGAAGGGCCTGCTCGCCTATTCGACGGTGAGCCACCTCGGCCTCGTCACGCTGCTGTTCGGGCTCGGCACGCCGCTCGGCGAGATCGCGGCGGTGTTCCACATCATCAACCACGCCGTGTTCAAGGCCTCGCTGTTCATGGCGGCCGGCATCATCGACCACGAGACCGGCACCCGCGACATGCGGCGCCTGAGCGGGCTGGCGCGCTACATGCCGTGGACGGCCGCGCTCGCGACGATCGCCGCGGGCGCCATGGCGGGCGTGCCGCTGCTGAACGGCTTCCTGAGCAAGGAGATGTTCTTCGCCGAGACCTTCCAGGTGCAGTGGCTGGGGCCCTGGTACTGGATCATGCCCGTCGCGGCCACGCTGGCCGGGATCTTCACGGTGGCCTATTCGACGCGCTTCGTGCACGACGTGTTCTTCGGGCCCGCGCCGCAGGGGCTGCCGAAGACGCCGCACGAGCCGCCGCGCTGGATGAAGGTGCCGGTCGAAATCCTGGTGAGCTTGTGCCTGCTCGTCGGCCTCACGCCGGCGATCACCGTCGATCCGTTGCTGCGCGCCGCCGCCGGGGCGGTGCTGCAGGGACCGCTGCCGGAGTTCTCACTCAGCCTGTGGCACGGCTTCAACCTGCCGCTGCTGATGAGCGTCGTCGCGCTCGTGGGCGGCGCGATCGTCTACTTCACGCGCCGCTACCACTTCGACCTGCACGGCTACACGCAGCGTCCGGTGGACGGCCGGAAGATCAGCGAGGACGCCGTGGGTTGCGCGGTGCGCGGTGCGCGCTGGCTGGTCGAGCGAGTCGCGAATCACTCGCTGCAGCGTTACGTGCTGCTGCTCGTGGTCGCCGCGCTGGCACTCGGCTTCACGGGCGCGCGCGGCCTGACGATCACAGGTACGGCAGCCCCCACGCCCGCCGACGGCCTCGCGGTGCTGGTGACCGTGGCGCTGGTACTGACGGCGATCGCCGTGGCCGCACTGCACGCGAAACGCCTGCTCGCGCTCCTGCTGGTCGGCATCGTCGGGCTCGCTGTTTCGCTCGCGTTCGTGCGCATGTCGGCGCCCGACCTGGCGCTCACGCAGCTGCTGGTCGAGATCGTGACCGTGCTGCTGCTGCTGCTCGCGATGTATTTCCTGCCGGCCGAAAGCCCGCCGGAGTCTTCGCGCGCGCGGCTCGCGCGTGACGTGATCGTGGCCGTCGTGGCCGGCGGCGCGGTCGCCGCACTGGCGTGGGCGCTGCTGACGCGGCCATTCGAGAGCATCGCCTGGTACTACCTCGAGAACGCCAAGCCCGAGGGCAGCGGCTACAACGTCGTCAACGTGATCCTCGTCGACTTCCGCGGTTTCGACACGCTGGGCGAGATCACCGTGCTCGGCATCGCGGCCGTGGGCATCCTCGCGCTGCTGCAGGGGCTCAAGCTCGACGGTCCGGCGCTCGACTGGGAAGGCCGCCCCTGGGCAAGCGAGCGCTACCCGCTGATGCTGCGCGTGCTGTCGCAGCCGCTGCTGCCGCTCGCGTTGCTGGTGTCGGCCTACCTCTTCCTGCGCGGCCACAATGCGCCGGGCGGCGGCTTCATCGCGGGGTTGGTGACCGGCACGGCGATGCTGCTGCAGTACGTCGCCCAGGGAAGCGCGTGGGCGTCCATGCGCCTGCCCTGGAACTACACCCGCGTGATCGCTGCCGGACTGCTCGTCGCCACCGCCACCGGGCTTGCGAGCTGGGCGTTCGGCGCACCGTTCCTCACGTCGACGTTCGGCTACGTGACGTGGCCCGTGGTCGGCAAGTTCGAGCTCGCGAGCGCGATGCTCTTCGACCTCGGCATCTACCTCGCCGTCGTCGGCGTGGTCATGGTGATCATCTCGCGGCTCGGCGGACTCGCCGGGCCCTCGAGCATCGCGAGCCGGGAGGGCCAGTAGCATGGAGGCCCTGGTCGCGATCGCCATCGGCGTGCTCACCGGGACCGGCGTGTTCCTGATGCTGCGCGCCCGCACGTTTCCCGTGCTGCTCGGGCTCACGCTGCTCTCGTACGCGGTCAACCTGTTCCTGTTCGTCTCCGGGCGCGTGGTCGTGGCGAGCGCGCCGCTCACCGACCTCGGGCTCGCCACGTACCCTGACCCGATTCCGCAGGCGCTCGTGCTCACGGCCATCGTCATCGGCTTCGGCATGACGGCATTGCTGGTCGTGCTCGCATTGCGCGCGATCCGCGAGACCGGCGGGGACCACGTCGACGGGGGCGAGCGATGACGCACCTCGTCATCCTGCCCATCCTCCTGCCGCTGATCGCGGGCAGCGTGCTGCTGCTCGCGGAGAAGCTGGGTGCTGGCTCGCGCCGGGCGATCGCGCTGGTCGCCACGCTGGCCCTGCTGCCGGTGGCGCTGCTCCTGCTCGACCGCGTCGGGGATGGCACGCACCTCGTGTACGCGCTCGGCGACTGGAAGCCACCGTTCGGCATCGTGCTGGTCGCCGACCGGCTGGCGGTGGCGATGCTGCTGCTCACTGCGGTGGTGGCCGTGGCGAGCCTCGTGTACGCGGGCGCGGGCGACGATGCGCGCGGCCCGCAGTACCACGCGCTGTTCCAGTTCCAGCTGCTCGGCATCAACGGCGCGTTCCTGACCGGCGACCTGTTCAACCTGTTCGTGTTCTTCGAGGTGCTGCTGATCGCGTCATACGCGCTGCTGCTGCACGGGCTCGGCGCGCGGCGCGTCGGTGCGGCGATGCACGTCGTCGTGCTGAACCTGATCGGCTCGGCGCTGTTCCTGTTCGCCGTCGGCACCCTGTACGGCGTCACCGGCACGCTCAACCTCGCCGACCTCGCGAGGGTGATGCCGCTGCTCGGCCCCGACGTCGCGCCGCTGGCACGCAGCGGCGCGCTGCTGCTGCTCGGCGTGTTCGCGCTCAAGGCGGCGCTGCTGCCGCTCGGGTTCTGGTTGCCGCGCGCCTACGCCGCCGCGACCGGCGCCACGGCGGCGTTGTTCGCCGTCCTGACCAAGGTGGGCGTGTACGCGATCCTGCGCATCTATCCGCTGGTGTTCGGCCCGGAGGCGGGCGAAGTCGCGAACGTCGCGGCGGCGTGGGTGTTGCCCGCCGCCCTCGTCACGCTCGCGTTCGGTGCGCTGGGCGTGCTCGCGGCGCAGACGCTGCGCACCAGCCCTGTTCCTGCTCGCCGACTTGATCGCGCGCCAGCGCCTGGCCGCCGGCGACCGGCTCGACACGGCGGACGCCATGCCGCACGTCACGTTGCTCGGCGGCCTGTTCTTCGTCACGGCCGTGACCGTCGCGGGACTGCCGCCTCTCAGTGGCTTCGTCGGCAAGCTGATGGTGCTCGAGGCGGCGCAGTCCGAGCCCGCTGCCATCCTGTGCTGGTCCGTGCTGCTCGTCGCGGCCCTCGTGGTGATCGTCGCGGCAGCACGCGCCGGCAGCGCGATCTTCTGGCGCACGGCGCCGGGGCCGGCGGCCGGCCAGGCAGCGCCGCTCGATCGTCGCTCGGTCGGTGCGGTCGCGGGGCTGCTGGCCTGCGTCTGCGGCCTGGTGATCTGGGGCGGTGCCGCGACGTCCTTTGCCCGGGAGACTGCCCGCCAGATGGCGGATCCGGCCGGTTACGTCTCGGCGGTGCTCGGCGAGGGCGACGGTGTCGTCGAACAGCGCAGGAGCCTGCGATGAGCGCGCTGGGCCGGCTGCTCCCGCATCCCTTCCTCAGCCTGCTGCTGCTGGTGTGCTGGCTGTGGCTCAACAACACGCTGGCGCCCGGGCACGTGCTGCTCGGCGCCGCGCTCGGCGTCGCCATCCCGTACGTCACGCGCCGCTTCTGGCCCGAGCCGCTGCGGATCGGCCGTCCGCTGCGCGTGCTGGAGTATGTGGGCCTGGTCACCTGGGACATCGTGATCGCGAACCTGCAAGTTGCGGCGATCATCCTGGGGCCGCTGTCGCGGCTGCGGCCCGCCTTCGTGCGCGTGCCGCTCGACCTGCGCACCGACTTCGCCGTCACGGTGCTCGCGTCCACGGTGACGCTCACGCCCGGCACGGTCTCGGTCGAGGTCGAGGATGACGGCACCGGGCGCCGGTGGCTGGTCGTGCACGCGCTGCGCTGCCTCGATCCCGACGACATGGTGCGGACGATCAAGGAGCGCTACGAGCGGCGCCTCAAGGAGATCCTCGAATGCTGAGCCTCGCCTTCGACGTGGCCTTCACGCTGCTCGGCCTGTCGCTCGCGCTGACGCTGGTGCGGGTCGTGCGCGGCCCGGACGTGACCGACCGCATTCTCGCGCTCGACACCCTCTACGTGAACAGCGCGACGATGCTGGTGCTCTACGGACTGCAGCTCGGCACGGGGCGTTACTACGAAGCCGCGCTGCTGATCGCGATGCTCGGGTTCATCACCACCGTCGTGCTGTCGAAGTTCCTGACGCGCGGCGACGTCATCGAATAGGGAGGGGCGGCGTGGACATCGCAACGCTGTTCGAGTGGATCGTGGCCGGGCTGGTGGTGGCGGGCGGCGGCTTCTCGCTGATCGGCTCGCTCGGCCTCGTGCGCATGCCCGATTTCTTCACGCGGCTGCACGGCCCGTCGAAGGCCACCACCATCGGCATGGGCAGCATCCTGCTCGCCTCCGCGCTCTACATGAGCGTGCGCGGCCCGGGCCTCTCGCTGCACGAGTTCATGATCTCGCTGTTCATCGTCATCACCACGCCGGTCGGCTCGCACCTGCTGGCGAAGGCGGCGCGGCACCGGCGGCTGCCGGGTTCAGAGAGCTGGACGGACGGCGATCAGCCGCGGAACAGGTAGTCGAGCGCGATCCCGCCGAACACGGCGAGCCCGAACAGGTTGTTGTTCAGGAACGCGCGGAAGCACGCGTCCGGCTCGCGATCCTTGATGAGCCACTGCTGGTACACCGCGAACGCCGCGGCCACCGCGAGACCCGCCCAGTACCAGTGGCCGAGCGAGGCGAGGTTGCCCGCGAGCCCGAGCCCCGCGAGCGCGCCGGCCTGCAGCACCCCGATCACCCAACGGTCGGCGCGGCCGAACAGGATCGCGGACGAACGGATGCCGATCACGAGGTCGTCCTCGCGGTCCACCATCGCGTACATCGTGTCGTAGGCCGTGGTCCACAGCACGCCGGAGACGAAGAGCACCCACGCGATCAGCGGCAGCTCGCCGGTCTGCGCAGCGAACGCCATCGGCACGGACCAGCTGAACGCGAGCCCCAGGTACGCCTGCGGCAGCGAGAAGAAGCGCTTCAGGAACGGGTAGGTGACGGCCAGCACGCCGCCGATCAGCGCCAGCACCTGGGTCGGACGGTTGAGCGGGATCACCAGCGCCAGCGCGATGAGCGCGAGGACGGCGAACAGCGCGAGCGCCTCGGCCGTGGACACCGACTGCCGCGCCAGCGGCCGGTCGGCGGTGCGGCGCACGTGCGGGTCGAACTCGCGGTCGGCGAAGTCGTTCATGACGCAGCCGGCCGAGCGCATCACGAAGGTACCGAGCACGAAGATCACGAACAGGCGCTCGTCGGGGTGGCCGGCGCTCGAGATCCACAGCGCCCACAGCACCGGCCACAGCAGCAGCCAGATGCCGATCGGGCGGTCGAGGCGCATCAGCCGCACGTACTCGCGCAGCCGCGATGGCGGTCGCTCGCCGCGGGCGGCCCGCGATTCCTGGTCGATGTCGGTCGCGTTGCGCATGTCCTGGTGCGGTCGCGTCAAACCTTGCCGAAGCGTTCGCCGTCCCCGATCCAGCGCCGCAGCAAGGCCTCTATGTTGGCCCTTGGGCCGCCCAGCATCAAATCGGCCGCGCGCTGGACCCCGGGCAGGAGGTCCGAATCGCGCACCAGCTCGGCCACCTTGAGCGCCATGAGCCCGGTCTGGCGCGTGCCGAGCAACTCGCCCGGGCCGCGCAACTCGAGGTCGCGCCGCGCGACCTCGAAGCCGTCGTTGGTGTCGCGCAGCACGCCCAGGCGTTCCCGGGCGATGGGCGTGAGCGGCGGCGCGTAGAGCAGCACGCAGGTGCTCTCCACCGTGCCGCGGCCGACGCGGCCGCGCAGCTGGTGCAGCTGGGCGAGGCCCATGCGCTCGGCGTTCTCGATCACCATCAGGCTGGCGTTCGGCACGTCCACGCCCACCTCGATCACCGTGGTGGCGACGAGCAGGTCGAGCCCGCCCTGCTTGAAGGCCGTCATCACGGCGTCCTTCCGGCCGCCCGGCATGCGTCCGTGCACGAGGCCCACGCGCACGCCGGGGAGTGCGGCCGACAGCGCAGCGGCCGTCTCCTCGGCCGCCTGGTGACGCACGGCGTCCGACTCGTCGATCAGCGGGCAGACCCAGTACGCCTGGCGGCCGGCGCGGCACGCCGCATCGATGCGTGCCACCACTTCGTCGCGCCGCGCGTCCGGGAGCACCACCGTGCGCACCGGCGTGCGGCCCGGCGGCAGCTCGTCGATGATCGACACGTCGAGATCGGCGTAGGCCGTCATCGCGAGCGTGCGCGGGATCGGCGTCGCGGTCATCACGAGCTGGTGCGGGTAGCGGCCGTCCGTGCGGCCCTTCTCGCGCAGCTGCATGCGCTGGTGGACGCCGAAGCGGTGCTGCTCGTCCACGATCACGAGCGCGAGCTTGCCGAACTCGACACCCTCCTGGAACAGGGCATGCGTGCCCACGGCCACCTGCACGGCGCCGCTCGCGAGGTCCTGCGCGAGTGCCGTGCGCGCCTTGCCTGTGAGCCGGCCGGTGAGCAGGCCAACGCGCACGCCCAGCGGATCGAGCCAGCCCGTGAAATTGCGCGCGTGCTGTTCGGCGAGCAGCTCGGTGGGTGCCATCACGGCGGCCTGCGCGCCGTGCTCGACCGCGCGCAGCGCGGCGAGCGCCGCCACCACGGTCTTGCCCGAGCCGACGTCGCCCTGCACCAGCCGCATCATCGGGTGCCGCCGCTCGAGATCGACGCTCACCTCGTGCCAGACCCGCCGCTGCGCCGTCGTGAGCTGGAACGGCAGCTGTGCGAGGCAGCGATCCACGAGGTCCGTGCGGCGCGCCAACGGCCAGGCGTCGTCGCGGTCCGCCGCCTCGCGCAGCAGGCGCAAGCTGATCTGGTGGGCGAGCAATTCCTCGAACGCCAGCCGCCGCTGCGACGGGTGGCGGCCGGCGTTGAGCGCCTCGATGTCGGCGTCGGGCGGCGGCCGATGCACATAGCGCAACGCGCC
>JAGVUU010000035.1 GCA_019136105.1 Gammaproteobacteria bacterium | reverse complement strand
GGCTCGACTTCGACCGCTACTGGAAGCCCGGCAGCGACGTCGAGGTCTACCACTTCATCGGCAAGGACATCGTCTACTTCCACACGCTGTTCTGGCCGGCGGTGCTGCACGGCGCCGGCTACCGCGCGCCGACGGCAGTGTTCGCGCACGGCTTCCTGACCGTCAACGGCCAGAAGATGTCGAAGTCGCGCGGCACGCTGATCGGCGCGAGGACCTGGCTCGATCACCTGCCGGCGGAGTACCTGCGCTACTACTTCGCGTCGCGCCTCGGCGACGGCGTCGAGGACCTCGACCTCAACCTCGACGACTTCGTGGCCAAGGTGAACTCCGACGTCGTCGGCAAGCTGGTCAACATCGCCAGCCGCTGCGCCGGCTTCATCGCGCGCGGCTCGGGCGGCCGGCTGGCGGGACGCCTGGCCGATCCGTCGTTGCAGGACGAGTTCGTGGCGGCCGGCGAGCGGATTGCCGCGTTGTACGAAGGCCGTGACCTGGCGGGCGCCGTCCGCGAGATCATGGCGCTCACGGATCGCGCCAACCTGTACATCGATCAGCAGAAGCCCTGGCTCATGGCCAAGGACCCGGCGCGCGCCGCCGAGGTGCAAGCCGTCTGCACGCAAGGCCTGAACTGCTTCCGTATCCTGGCGCTGTACCTCAAGCCCGTCATGCCCCGCCTCGCTGCGGGCGCAGAGCGCTTCCTCGGGCTGGGGGAGCAGTCCTGGGCCGACGCCGCGCAGCCGCTGCTCGGCACCGCCATCAACCCGTACGAGCCCCTCGCCACGCGAGTCGACCCCGCTGCCGCCAAGGCCCTGCTCGCGGCGTCGGCGGAGACCCTGAAGCCATCGGGAGTGCCCACCGCGGCGGCGACTCCGGCGGCTCCCGAGCCGGCGGCAGCCAGGGCGGCGCCGGCGGCCGACGCCGCTTCGGCCGCACCCATCTCGATCGACGACTTCGCCAAGGTCGACCTGCGCATCGCCCGCATCGTCGAAGCAGCTCCGGTCGAGGGCGCCGACAAGCTGTTGCGGCTCCTCGTCGACCTCGGCACCGAGCGCCGCACCGTGTTCGCCGGCATTCGGCAGGCCTACGCGCCTGAAGCGCTCGTCGGCCGCCTGACGGTCGTGGTCGCCAACCTGGCGCCGCGCAAGATGCGGTTCGGCACGTCGGAGGGCATGGTGCTGGCGGCCGGCCCCGGCGGTTCCGACATCTTCCTGCTCGTACCCGACACCGGCGCCGAGCCTGGCATGAAAGTGAAATGAGCTCTTAGCTACCCCCTAACCCCTGCCGTGACAGACCTGCTCCTGCTGGCCCTCGGCGCGAGTCTCGTCAACAACTTCGTCCTGACGCAGTTCCTCGGGCTGTGCCCGTTCGTCGGGGTCAGCCGCCGTTTCGAGGCAGCGGCCGGCATGGCACTCGCCACCCTGTTCGTGCTCACGCTCGCCTCCGGCGCGAGTTACGCAATGTGGCACTGGATCCTCGAGCCCCTGGGACTCGGATACCTGCGGACGCTGGCCTTCATCCTGCTGATCGCGGCGGTCGTGCAGGTGACGGAGATGCTGGTGCGGGCGTCGAGTCCGCTGCTGCACGAACTGCTCGGGGTGTTCCTGCCGCTGATCACGACCAACTGCGCCGTGCTGGGAGTGGCGCTGCTCAACCTGGAGCGGCAGCACGGTCTCATCGAGTCGCTGGTGTTCGGCGCAGCGGCCGCGGCGGGCTTCGGCCTGGCGCTGCTCGCGTTCGCGGGCCTGCGCGAGCGGCTCGAGACGGCCGACGTGCCGGCCGCCTTTCGCGGCACGCCGCTCGCGTTGATCACCGCCGGCCTGATGGCGCTCGCGTTCATGGGCTTCGGCGGCCTCGTCGGGCGATGAATGCCACGGCGATACTGGCCGCCACCGGCGCGGTGGCTGCGATCGCCGCCGTCCTTGGCGGGGTGCTCGGGTGGGTGGCAACGCGGCTGCGCTCCGATCCCGATGCACTTGTCGAACGGATCGACGCGCTGTTGCCGCAGACACAGTGCGCGCAGTGCCGCTACCCGGGTTGCCGGCCGTATGCCGAGGCGATCGCCAAAGGGGAGGCCGACATCGACCGCTGCCCACCCGGTGGTGAGACTACGGTCCATGCGCTCGCGGCCCTGCTCGACCGCGAACCGCGCCCGGTCGATCCGCAGTACGGCATTACCAGGGCGCCGCGCGTCGCACTCATCGACGAGGACCGCTGCATCGGCTGCGCGCTGTGCCTGCCGGCGTGCCCGGTCGACGCGATCGTGGGCGCGCCGCGACTGATGCACACGGTCATCGCAGCGCATTGCACAGGCTGCGATCTGTGCCTGGCGCCCTGTCCCGTAGATTGCATCAGCATGGTCGCACCCGCGGACGGTCAACCCGGGAGGGCCGCCGCATGAAGCTGCGCGGCCTGCGGCTCGACAGCCACAAGTCCCGGCCGCTCGAACGCCCGATCCGCGTCGTGCCACCGCCGGCGACGCTAGTGCTGGCGCTCGACCAGGGCTCGGGCGAGGACGCCCTGCCGGTCGTGCGGCCGGGCGATTCCGTACGGACCGGATCGGTCGTCGCAGCGGCCTCCGGCGCTGCGGCTGCGCTGCATTCCCCTGTATCGGGCACCGTGCGCGAAATCGCCGTGAGGCCCACGCCGCGCGGCGCGAGCCGTTGCATCGTGATCGAGAACGACGGTCGCGATGATCCGGTGGCGCCCGCCGCGCCGGTCGACTGGCGCGCCATGGAAGGCACGGCGCTGATCGAACACGTTGCCGCAGCCGGCACCGCGGGCCTTGGCGGCGCAGCATTCCCGTCTGCCACGAAACTGGCGTTGGCGCGAGCGGCGGACGCCGAGTTGCTGCTCCTGAACGGCGCGGAATGCGAGCCCTGGATCTGTTGCGATGCCGCGCTCATGCGTGAACGCGCGGCCGACGTCGTGCTCGGGGCGCAAGTGATGCTCGCCGCCTCCGGCGCGCAGCGTTGCCTGATCGCGATCGAGGACGACAAGCCCGAGGCCATTGCCGCGATCCAATCCGCGGCGCGAGCGGCGACTGACGAGCGCATCGAGGTACGCGTGCTGCCCGCCGTGTTCCCGCTTGGCGCGGAGGGCCCGCTGGTCGCCGCCGTCACCGGTCGCGAGGTACCCCACGACGGATGGCCGCCACAGGTCGGCGTCGTCTGCCAGAACGTTGGGACCGCAGCCGCCGTAGCGCGGCTCGTGCAGGACGGCCGTCCAGTCACGACCCGCATCGTCACCGTGACCGGCAGCGGCGTGAAGCAACCAGCGAACGTCGAGGCATGCATCGGCACGCCGGTCGGAGAACTGGTAGCGGCCTGCGGTGGTTACACAGCCGAGGGCGCGCGGCGCATCGCCGGTGGCAGCCTGACGGGCCGCTCGCTCGCAGGCGACGACGTGCCCGTCACGAAAGGCGTGAACTGCATCCTGCTCGCGACAGATGCGGACCTGCCGGCGCGCGCTGCCGAGATGCCCTGCATACGCTGCGGCGATTGCGCGACGGTCTGCCCGGCCGGGCTGCTGCCGCAGCAATTGCACGTTGCGGCACGCTCGGACGACTCGGCCGCGCTCGCCCGCTTCGGCCTGAGCGCGTGCATCGAGTGTGGGTGCTGCGACTACGTGTGCCCAAGCGCGATTCCGCTCACCGTGCGGTTCCGGGCGGCTCGCGAGCGGCAGCACCTGGCGGATCTCGAGCGCCGGCGAGCCCGCGAGGCCAAGGCCCGGTACGAAAGGCACCAGCGCCGGCTCGCCGAGCAGGCCGAGGCGGAGCGCGAGGCTTTCGACGACGCTCGCCGCCGCGCACGCGGACCGGATTCGGGAGGCCGCTGAGCGATGGACGCAGCCCTTGCACAACCGCCGCACGTGATCGCCGGATTCACGGTACCGCGCGTCATGTTCCAGGTGCTGGGGGCGCTGCTGCCGGTGCTGGCCGTGCAGATTCACCTCTTCGGTTTGCGTCCGCTGCTGCTGGTCGCAGTCGCTGCGATCGTTGCCCTGGCCTGCGAAGCGCTGGCGTTGCACCTTCGGCAGCGGTCCGTGCGGCCCAGCCTGCGTGACGGCAGCGTGCTCGTGACTGCCGCGCTCCTCGCATTGGCGGTACCGCCCACGCTGCCCCTTTGGCAGCTGGCACTGGGCGCAACCGTCGCCGTGCTGCTCGCCAAGCACGCCTACGGTGGCCTCGGGCAGAACCCCTTCAATCCCGCGATGGTCGGTTACGCGGTGCTGCTCGTGTCGTTCCCGCTCGAGATGACCCGCTGGCCCGCGCCCGGCGGCGCTTGGGACGCCATGACCGGCGCGACGGCTCTCGACACGCTGCGCACCGGTCTCCGCCAGAGCTACACGATGCAGGAGATCCAGGCCGGGCCCGCTTTCGGGCACATCGGCGCCACGGGCGGCGAATGGATCAACCTCGCGGCGCTTGCGGGCGGCCTGTACCTGCTCGCACGGCGCATCGTGCGCTGGCACATCCCGTTGGCAATGCTCGCCGGCATCGCCGTGCCCGCCGCGCTTTTCCACGTGTTCGATCCCGGCGCGCACGCGAGCGCGTCGTTCCACCTGGCGGCAGGCGCGACCATGCTCGGCGCCTTCTTCATCGCGACCGACCCGGTGTCCGCGGCGACCAGTGACCGGGGCCGCCTGGTCTACGGTGCCGGCATCGGCCTGCTCACGTGGATCATCCGCGCCTGGGGCGCCTTCCCCGACGGCGTGGCGTTCGCCGTCCTGATCATGAATCTCGCGGTGCCGCTGATCGACCGCTACACCGTGCCGAGGATCTATGGTCACTCCGGGTAATGATGCCCCGGCACGGCGCGCGGCGCGTTCCGCGGTGGTGCTCGCCGTGGCTGCGATCCTGTCCGTCGGACTCGTGGCAGTGGTCAACGATCGCGCGCGCCCGCAGATCGAGGCGAGCCGGCGCGCGGAGCAGCTGCGGCAGCTCACCGCGATCCTCGGTGACGCCGCCTACGACAACGATCCGCTCACCGACACCGTGTTCGTCCGCGACCCGGAGTACCTCGGCACCGACGAGCCGCTGGCCGCCCACCGTGTGCGACGGAACGGCGAACCGGTGGCGGTGCTGCTCAACGCCGTGGCACCGGACGGCTACTCCGGCGCAATTCGGCTGCTGGTCGCAATCGACGCGCACGGCACGTTGATCGGCGTGCGCGTGCTCGAGCACCGTGAGACCCCGGGGCTCGGTGATTTCGTCGAGGAACGTCGCACGGACTGGATCCGCCTGTTCGACGGGCGCTCGCTCGACGCGCCGCCGCCGGCCCGCTGGGAGGTGCGCAAGGACGGCGGCGACTTCGATCAGTACACCGGCGCCACGGTCACCTCGCGCGCCGTGACTCACGCAGTGCGCGACGCACTGGCGTACTTTACCCGCCATCGTGCGGAACTCCTCGCCGCGCCGTCGCCCGCGGACGCGCCGTAGAATGCCGCCCATGGACTCACGAGGCATCCTCAAGCAGGGACTCATCGACCGGAATCCCGGGTTCGTGCAGCTGCTCGGCCTGTGTCCGCTGCTGGCGGTGAGCACTTCGGTCGTGAACGCTCTGGGGCTGGGCCTCGCGACCATCGCCGTGCTGATGGCCAGCAATGCGATCGCCGCCGTCGCCGGTCCACGTGTCCCGCGCGAGGTACGCCTCGCCGTGTTCGTGATGGTGATCGCGGCCGCGGTCACTTCGGTCGAACTGGCCATGGCCGCCTGGTGGCCCGGGCTGCACGCCGCGCTCGGCATCTTCCTGCCGCTGATCGTCACCAACTGCCTGGTGCTGGCGCGGGCCGAGTCGTTCGCCTCGCGCGAGCCGGTGCACCGTGCACTGCTCGACGGCCTTGCAATGGGCCTCGGCTTCCTGCTGGTGCTGCTGGCCCTCGGCGCCAGTCGTGAGCTGATCGGGCGCGGCAGCCTGGGCGCTGATCTGGACCTGCTGTTCGGCGAGCGATTCGCGGGCTCGGGCTGGCATGTCTTTCCGGAGGCGCATGGCTGGCTGCTGGCACTGCTGCCGCCGGGTGCCTTCATCCTGCTCGGGCTGATGCTCGCGCTCGGCAACGCCCGAGCAGCCGCGCGCCGATCGGCCGCGGCCGCAGCCGATGCGGCCCCAGCCGGAGTTGCGTCGTGAATCCGCAGCGGCGACGGGAAATGTTCGAGCGCCTGCGGGCGCTCAATCCGCACCCCACGACTGAACTCGAATATTCGACGCCGTTTGAACTGCTGGTGGCCGTGATCCTTTCGGCGCAGGCGACCGACAAGAGCGTCAACGTGGCGACACGCAAGCTGTTCCCGGTCGCCAACACGCCACGCGCCATTCTCGACCTCGGCGTCGAGGGGCTGTCGAACTACGTGCGCTCGATCGGGCTGTACCAGGGCAAGGCCCGCAACATCATCGCCACCTGCCGCATGCTGCTCGAACAGCACGGCGGCGCGGTGCCCGCCGGGCGCGAGAGCCTGGAGGCGCTGCCGGGCGTGGGCCGCAAGACCGCGAACGTCATCCTGAACACCGCGTTCGGCCAGCCGACCATGGCCGTGGATACGCACATTTTCCGCGTCGCGAACCGCACCGGGCTGGCGCCCGGCAAGACCGTGCGGGCGGTCGAGGACAAGCTGCTGAAGAACGTGCCGCAGGAATTCCTGCAGGATGCGCACCACTGGTTGATCCTGCACGGCCGCTACGTGTGCAAGGCGCGCGCACCCGCCTGCCCGGCCTGCCCGATTGCCGACTTGTGCGATCATCGCGACAAGACGAAGTCCGCTGCGGGCTCCAGCCGCGATAGTCACTGACATCATGCCGTTCTTTCACGACCAGGACCGCAGCGGACTGCGACGCCACTACGTCGAGGCTTGGCGCAAGCACCGGGCAGGCACGCCGCTCGAACCGCTCGAGCACCAGCTGGTCGCGGCAATCGAGCAACACCCCGAGTACCACCCACTGTTCGAGAACGACGAGCAGGCCCTCGGCCGTGACTACACGCCGGAGTCCGGGCAGTCGAATCCGTTCCTGCATCTCGGCCTGCACCTCGCGATCCGCGAGCAGGTGGCCACGGACCGGCCCGCCGGCATCGCCGCCGTCCACCGCGAATTGTCGCGCCGCCTCGGCGACCCGCACGAGGCCGAGCACCGCATGCTCGAGAAGCTCGGCGAGGCCATCTGGTTCAGCCAGCGCACGGGGCGCCCACCCGACGAAGCTGCGTACCTCGAATCCCTGCGCCAACTGATCGGCGGCCGCAGATGACGACCAGTCCCACACGCCTGCAAGGAGTCGGCCTCGGCCTGCGCCGCACCATGCTGCCGGAACTCGCGGGGCGCGGCGACCAGCTCGACGTGGACTTCTTCGAGGTCGCGCCGGAGAACTGGATTGGCGTGGGCGGCGCCTACGGCAGGCGCTTTCGCGAACTCACCGCCCGTTACCCGTTCGTGAACCACGGCCTGTCGCTCTCCATCGGCGGGCCCGGCCCGCTCGACCTCGAGTTCCTGGGCCGGGTGCGCCAGTTCCTCGACGAGCACGGCATCCTGCTGTATTCGGAGCACCTCTCGTACTGCTCGGACGACGGGCACCTCTACGACCTGATGCCGATCCCGTTCACCGAGGCGGCGGTGCGCCGGGTCGCCGACCGCGTCGGCCAGGTCCAGGACGCGCTTGGCCGTCGCATCGCCCTCGAGAACGTCTCGTATTACGCAGCACCGGGCGCAGAGATGAGCGAGATCGAGTTCCTCAACGCAGTGCTCGAACGCGCGGACTGCCACTTGATGCTCGACGTGAACAACATCTACGTCAACGCCATCAACCACGGTTACGACGCGCGGGGTTTCCTCGCGGGCGTGCCGGCGCAACGCGTCGTGTACCTGCACGTGGCCGGTCACTACGTCGAGGCCGAGGACCTGCGCGTGGATACGCACGGCAGCGACGTGTGCGACCCGGTATGGGGGCTGCTCGCCGATGCCTACCGGCACTGCGGCGTGAAGCCCACGGTGCTCGAGCGCGACTTCAACATCCCGCCCCTCGACGTGCTCATGCGCGAAGTCGGGACGATCCGCCGCGTGCAGGCCGAGGCACTCGCTGCACGGCCTGATGATGGGCAGGGCTGACGAGATGTCCGCCGAGAAGCGCCTCGAGGAACTGCAGCGGCGCTTCGCAGCGCACCTGCGCGACCCGGCCACCGCGCCGGCCCCCGAGGGCATCGAGGACCGGCGCCTGCAGGTCTATCGCGAGCTGTTCTTCGACAACATCTCGGCCTCGCTCGCGGCAACGTTCCCGGTGCTGCGCGAGATCCTCGGCAGCGAGCGTTGGATGTGCCTCGCTCGGGACTTCTATCGCGACCACCGCTGCCACACGCCGCTGTTCCTCGAGATCCCGCGCGAGTTCGTGGATTACCTCGGTGAAGAGAGAGCGCCGCAGCCGGACGACCCGCCGTTCCTGTACGAACTCGCGCATTACGAGTGGGTCGAACTCGCGCTCGCCGTCGACGAACACGAACTCGCCAAGGATTCCGCCGATCCGTCGGGCGACCTGCTCGAGGGCGTACCCGTGCTCTCCCCGCTCGCCTGGCCGCTCGCCTACCGGTTTCCGGTTCATCGGCTGGGCCCGGATCACCAGCCCTCCGACCCGCCCGACGAGCCCTCGTTCTACATCGCGCGGCGTGACCGTCGCGACGGGGTCGCGGTGATCCAGGTGAACGCCGTCACGCTGCGGCTGGTCGAGCGCCTGCAGCAGGATCCGGAACTCACGGGCAGGATGCACCTCGAGGCGCTGGCCGACGAGTTGCCACAGCTCGAACGGGAAGTCGTGCTGTCCGGGGGCGAGGCCGCCCTTCGGGCCATGCTCGAGGCGGACGTGGTACTTGGCGTACGCCCGGCGCATTGCAACCCGCCGCCGGGTTGAGCATCGCGCCCGCCTACCAGCGCATCGGCCGCCCGAGCAGCGCCTCGAGCCTCTGGTTGTGCGGCTCGAAATATTTCCGCAACCGTGCCGCCGTGGCTTCGGCCAGCGGCGGGTACTTGCGGGCATTGCGCGCCTCGAGGCTCACCGACTCGGCGCGCGGCAACTCGAGGAAGTCGAGCGTGACATTGAGCGCCTGCAGCGGTTCACGTGCCAGGTCCTCAAACCGCAGCACGAGGAACCGGCCACGCGGAAAGACCGCGAACCAGCGATCGAGCTGCTCCGCGTAGCGCCCGCGCGCGAGGTAACTGAAGTGCTGGTGCTCGCGGCTGCGCGCGAGCGTTCCGTCGCCGAGCCGCTGACAGCGGCTCGCGGCCCTTGTCGCGCTCGTGCCAGTAGTGTGAGTATGCGCGCCGCACCGGGTCGCGCAGCAGCACGACGAGCTTCGCATCCGGCAGCAGGTCGTGCAGCCGCCGCGGCACCGCGGGGTGGAACAGGTAATAGGGACTGCTGTCGAGGTTGAGCCCCGGCTCCCCCTCGCGGCCGAAATGTGCGCGGTACCACCGCTCGCCACGCTCCAGGTTGACGTCGAAGTAGTGCACTTCCTTGCGCAGCGGCTCGATCACGCCCGGGTGCTGCACGAGGTAGTTGTGCAACGACGTCGTTCCGCTCTTCATCGCGCCGAGGATCACCGCGTCCGGCAGCGCGCGCGGCTGTCCCATGCGGATGCGCAACTCCGTCCGCCGCCCCGCCTCGAGCAGCCCAAGCAATCTCAGGACCCGCGCCGCACCCCTCTTCACTATCCCCTATCCCCTCTTCTTCTTCGGCACGTACAAGTCCATCAGCGTCCCCTCGAACGCCTCGGCTGCGAACGCCACGGTTTCCGAAAGTGTCGGGTGCGGGTGGATGGTGAGCGCGAGGTCGGCGGCGTCGGCACCCATCTCGATCGCGAGCGCCACCTCGGCGATGAGGTCGCCGGCGTTGGGGCCCACGATGCCGCCGCCGATCACGCGGTGCGACTGCGGGTCGAACAGCAGCTTGGTGAATCCCTCGTCTCGCCCGAGCGCAAGCGAGCGGCCGCTCGCCGACCACGGGAATGAGGCTTTCTCGTAAGGGATGCTCTTCGCCCTGGCATCGGCCTCCGTGAGGCCGATCCACGCGATCTCGGGATCCGTGTAGGCCACCGACGGGATCACGCGCGCGTCGAAGAAGCTCTTGTGGCCGGCCGCCGCTTCGGCTGCGACCTTGCCTTCGTGCGTCGCCTTGTGCGCGAGCATCGGCTGACCCGCCACGTCGCCGATCGCGAAGATGTGCGGCACGTTGGTGCGCATCTGCTTGTCGACCGGGATGAAGCCACGCTCGTCGACGTGCACCCCGGCGGCGACGGCGTCGATGCGCTTGCCGTTCGGCGAGCGGCCGACGGCCACCAGCACCTTGCCGTACACCTCCGATTCCGGCGCCTTGGCGCCCTCGAGCGATACGCGCAGGCCATCCGTGAGCGCCTCGATCCCGGTGACGCGCGTGCCGACCATGATCCGCTCGTAGTGCCCGCCGATGCGCCGCTCGAGCGGCCGCACGAGGTCACGGTCACAGCCGGGCATCAATCCTGGCGTGAGTTCGACGACGCTCACGCGCACACCGAGTGCCGCGTACACCGTGGCCATCTCGAGCCCGATGATGCCTCCACCGACGACCAGCAGTCTTTCCGGAAGGTCGAGCTCCAGGGCACCGGTCGAATCGATGATGCGCGGGTCGTCGGGCAGGCCAGGCAGGCGCACCGACTCGGAGCCTGCCGCGATCACGCACTGCGCGAAGCTCACCGAACGCGCCGCGCCGGCCTCTTCCACCTGCAGTTCGTGGCCCGAGACGAAACGCCCCCGCCCACGGATCACGGTGACCCTGCGCTGGCGTGCGAGCGAGTCGAGGCCGCCGGTCAACCGCGCCACGACCGAGTCCTTCCAGCCGCGGAGCCGCGCGGCATCGACCTGCGGCGCGCCGAATCCGACGCCGAATTCGCTCATCGCCTTCGCGTCCTCGATCACCCGCGCCGCGTGCAGCAGGGCCTTGGACGGGATGCATCCGACGTTCAGGCACACGCCGCCAAGTGTCGGGTTGCGCTCGATCAGCGCGACGGAGAGACCGAGGTCGGCCGCCCGGAACGCGGCCGTGTAGCCGCCGGGCCCGGCGCCGAGCACCACCAGGTCGAAGTCGTAGTTGTGCGCGGGTGCCTGGACCGGGACTGACGCAGCGAATGCCTCCGGCTGCGCCGGCGGCGCGCTGGCAGTCTTTGCGTCGTTCGACATCGGACGGATGGGCACTGTGTCGAGATAAGGCTCGCCGCCGTAGGGTTCCTGCTTGCGCACCAATGTCTGCGTTGCACCACCGTCGGGGCCGGCGGCCTCCGCGGCCGCGGCAGACAACACGAGCGTCGCGATCACCGTGCCGGTGTCGACCTTGTCGCCCGTCTTGAGGAACACTTCGCCGATGGTGCCACCGGCGGTGGACGGCACGTCCATCGTCGCCTTGTCGCTCTCGAGCGTGACCAGCGGGGCGTCGACCTCGACCCGGTAGCCGGGCTTCACGAGCACGTCAATGACGGCGACGCCCTTGCTCTCGCCCAGGTCCGGAACGCGCAGCTGCATCTCAGCGTGATTCGAAGGGGTCAATCGTCGCTACTCCCGTCGGCGCGCGCCATTCAAGGAATGGCCCGCAGCAGTCCCTGCACGTCGGCCAGCGCCTTGGCGAGGAACGTCGTGAATCGCACCGCGTCGGCACCGTCGATGACGCGGTGGTCGTACGACAGCGACAGCGGCAGCATCAGGCGCGGAACGAACGCGCCGCCCTCGTACACCGGACGGTGGCTCGCGCGCGAGACGCCCAGGATCGCCACTTCCGGCGCGTTGATGATCGGCGTGAACGCCGTGCCGCCGATGCCCCCCAGGCTCGAGATCGTGAACACGCCGCCCTGCATCTCGGCAGCGGCGAGCTTGCCGGCGCGGGCCTTTTCGCTCAGCGCCGCGAGCTCGCGCGCGAGTTCGAACACATCCTTGCGGTCGGCATCGCGCACCACCGGCACCACGAGGCCGTTCGGCGTGTCGGCCGCGAACCCGACGTGCACGTACTTCTTCAGCACCAGCTCGCCGGCGTCGGCATCCAGCGACGCGCCGAAGTGGGGAAATGCCTGCAGCGCCTGCACGCAGGCGCGCATCACGAACGCGAGCGGCGTGAGCTTGATGCCGCGGGCTGTCGCCTCGTCCTTCAGCTTCGCCCGCGTGGCTTCCATCTCGGTGATGTCGGCCTCGTCGAACTGCGTGACGTGCGGCAGGTTGACCCAGCTCGCGTGCAGGCGCGGGCCCGAAATCTTCTGGATGCGGCCCAGCGGCTGGCGTTCGACCGGTCCGAACGCCGCGAAGTCCACCGTCGGCACGCGTGGCAACGCCGCGCCCGCCGGGGCCACGCCCTGGGTGAGCAGGCGCTTGACGTACGCCTTGACGTCCTGCTCGGTGATGCGGTCCTTGGTGCCCGTGCCGCGGACCTGTGCGAGGTCCACGCCCAGTTCGCGCGCGAAGCGGCGGATCGACGGGCTGGCGTGCGCAGTCGAGAATCCCGGCGAATCGAACACCTTGACGCCCCCTGCCGCCTGGGCGGGAGCGGGTTGGGGTGCGGGCATTCCTGCCCCTGCAGCCTTGGCGGGAGCCGGCTGCGGCGAGGGTTGTGGTGCGGGCTGGGGTGAGGATTGCGATTCAGGCCGGGGAGCGGGCTTTGCATCGGCCGCACCCTCGACCACCGCAATCACGTCGCCCTGCGAAACACGGCTGCCGCGGCCCACCCTCAATTCCCGGATCACGCCCGCCGCGGTGGACGGCACGTCCATCGTGGCCTTCTCGGTCTCGAGCGTGATGAGCGTTGCATCGACGGCGACCGTGTCGCCCGCCTGCACCGCCACCTCGATGACCTCGACGTCCTTGTAGTCGCCGATGTCGGGCACGCGCACTTCGATCAGGTTCGTCATGGCGCCGCCCGCTCAGACCGTCACGGGATTCGGCTTGCCGGGATCGATGCCGAACCGCTCCATCGCGCTCTTCACGGTGGCGACGTCGAGCCGGCCCTCGTCGGCGAGCGCCTTGAGCGCGGCCACGGCGATCCAGCGACGATCCACCTCGAAGAAGTCACGCAGTGCAGCGCGCGAGTCGCTGCGCCCGTAGCCGTCGGTGCCGAGCACGTGGTAGCGGCCCGGCACCCACTCGCGGACCTGGTCGGCGACGATGCGCATGTAGTCGGTCGCCGCGATGAACGGGCCGGAGCGGCCGCCCAGGCAGGCCTGCACGTAGGGCACGCGGCGCGGCTGGTCCGGGTGCAGCATGTTCCAGCGCTCCGCGTCGAGGGCCTCGCGACGCAGCTCCGAGAAGCTCGTCACGCTGAACACGTCGGCAGGCACGCCGAACTCCGTCTCGAGAAGTTCGGCAGCGGCCAGCACCTCGCGCAGGATCGTGCCGGAGCCGAACAGGTTGGCGCGCACCTTGCCGCGGCCACCGGAGCGCAGCAGGTACATGCCCTTGAGGATGCCCGGCGCGGCGCCCGGCGGCATGGCCGGGTGCGCGTAGTTCTCGTTCATGCAGGTGATGTAGAAGAAGACGCTCTCCTGCTCGGCGTACATGCGCCGCAGGCCGTCCTGCACGATCACCGCGAGCTCGTAGGCATAGGCCGGGTCGTAGGCCACGCAGTTCGGGATGGTGGTGGCGACGAGCTGGCTGTGGCCGTCCTGGTGCTGCAGTCCCTCGCCCGCGAGCGTGGTGCGCCCCGCGGTGCCGCCGATCAGGAAGCCGCGCGCCTGCATGTCGCCGGCCGCCCAGATGAAGTCGCCGACGCGCTGGAAGCCGAACATCGAGTAGTAGACGTAGAACGGCACCATGTTCACGCCGTGGTTCGAATACGACGTGCCGGCGGCGATCCAGCTGCACATCGCGCCGCCCTCGTTGATGCCTTCCTCGAGGATCTGCCCTTTCTTGTCCTCGCGGTAGTACAGCAGCTGGTCGGCGTCCTGCGGCGTGTAGAGCTGCCCCATCGACGAGTAGATGCCGACCTGGCGGAACATGCCCTCCATGCCGAAGGTGCGCGCCTCGTCCGGCACGATCGGCACGACGTGCGGCCCGATGCCCTTGTCCTTCAGCAGGATGCCGAGGATGCGCACCAGCGCCATGGTGGTCGAGATCTCGCGCTCGCCGCTGGACTCGAGCAGCGGCTGGAACGCGTCGAGGGCCGGCACCGCGAGCGCGGGTGCCGACGTGCGCCGCTGGGGCAGGTAACCGCCGAGAGTCTTGCGCCGCTCGCGCAGGTATCTGATCTCCTCGCTGTCGTCCGCCGGCCGGTAGTACGGCACGTGGGCGATGTCGTCGTCGGACACCGGGATGTTGAAGCGGTCGCGGAATTCCTTGAGTGCCTCGTCGTCGAGCTTCTTCTGCTGGTGCGTGATGTTGAGGCCCTCGCCGGCCCGGCCCATGCCGTAGCCCTTGATCGTCTTGGCGAGGATGACCGTCGGCTGGCCCTTGTGCTCCATCGCCGCACGGTAGGCGTTGTAGACCTTGTGCGGGTCGTGGCCGCCGCGGTTCAGGCGCCAGATGTCGTCGTCCGACAGGTTGGCCACCATCTCCTTGAGCTCGGGATACTTGCCGAAGAAGTGCTCGCGCGTGTACGCGCCGCCCTTGGCCTTGAAGTTCTGGTACTCGCCGTCGACGCACTCCATCATCAGGCGGCGCAGCAGGCCGCGCGTGTCGCGCGCGAACAGCGGGTCCCAGCGCGAGCCCCAGACCACCTTGATGACGTTCCAGCCGGCCCCGAGGAACGCGGCCTCGAGCTCCTGGATGATCTTGCCGTTGCCGCGCACCGGCCCGTCGAGCCGCTGCAGGTTGCAGTTGATCACGAACACGAGGTTGTCGAGCTTCTCGCGCACCGGCATGGTGATCGCGCCGAGCGACTCGGGCTCGTCCATCTCGCCGTCGCCGAGGAACGCCCACACCTTGCGGTCGCTGGGCGGGACGATGCCGCGGTGCTCCAGGTAGCGGACGAACCGCGCCTGGTAGATCGCCATCATCGGGCCGAGTCCCATCGACACTGTCGGGAACTGCCAGAAGTCCGGCATCAGCCACGGGTGCGGGTACGACGACAGCCCGCCGCCGCCCACCTCCTCGCGGAAGCGGCGCAGCTGGTCCTCGCTGAGCCGCCCCTCGAGAAACGCTCGCGCGTAGATGCCGGGCGACGAGTGCCCCTGCATGAACACCATGTCGCCG
>JAGVUU010000029.1:682-2562 GCA_019136105.1 Gammaproteobacteria bacterium | reverse complement strand
CGGCGTGGGCCTGCACACCGGCAAGAAGGTGCTGATGGTGCTGCGCCCGGCGCCCGCCAACAGCGGCATCACGTTCCTGCGCACCGACCTCGACGAACCGGTGGACATCCCGGCGCGCGCCGAGAACGTGGGCGAGACCACGCTGGGCACCACCCTGATGCGGGACGGCGCCAAGGTCTCGACGATCGAGCACCTGATGTCGGCGCTTGCGGGCCTCGGCATCGACAACGTGATCATCGAACTGAGCGCCGGCGAAGTGCCGATCATGGACGGCAGCGCGGGCCCGTTCGTGTTCCTGCTGCAGTCCGCCGGCATCGAAGAACAGAACGCGCCGAAGAAGTTCGTGCGCATCAAGAAGAGCGTCAAGGTCGAGGACGGCGACAAGTGGGCGCGCTTCGATCCTTACGACGGTTTCAAGGTTAACTTTGAAATCGAATTCGACCATCCGGTGTTCAAGCGCCGCTCGCAGGTCGCGTCGATGGATTTCTCCACGACGACGTTCCTGCGCGAAGTGAGCCGCGCCCGCACCTTCGGCTTCATGCGCGACCTCGAGTACATGCGCTCGCGCAACCTCGCGCTCGGCGGCAACCTCGACAACGCGATCGTGCTCGACGACTACCGCATCCTCAACGAGGACGGCCTGCGCTACGAGGACGAGTTCGTGAAGCACAAGATCCTCGACGCGATCGGCGACCTGTACCTGCTCGGGCACAGCCTGATCGGCGAGTTCAGCGGCTACAAGTCCGGCCACGGGCTCAACAACCGCCTGCTGCGTACGCTGATGGCCGACACCAGCGCGTGGCAAGAAGTGACGTTCGCGACGCTGCAGGACGCGCCGATTTCCTACGTCGCTGCTGCCGCTGCGACTGCGTAGTGAATTGTGATTAGTGATTAGTGATTAGTGATTAGTGATTAGTCAGAGGGCCGGCACTGCCGGCCTTCTCGTTTCTGCCCACTCACCATTCACTGATCACTATTCACTATTCACTTCATCTCCCGACTTTCACCCGCACCTTCCCCGTTACCGCCTCGCCGTCCTGCGCCAACCGGTCGATCAGGCGGCGCCCGGCGTAGCGCACGCGGGCCGACCAGGCTGCCGAATCCACGATCACCACCAGGTCGTCGCCCCGGCGCGACGCGGACAGGACGTGCGGCCGCAGGGCTTCCGGCAGGGATTGCTGGACCTTCACCGTCAGGGACGCAACCGCGGCGGCCTTCTCGGCCAGGCGGGCGATCCCCGGATCGAGGCCCGAAAACAGCGGCTTGAGGGGGTCGGACATTATTAATAATAATCTTATAAAGCGGCGTTTTGTTTGCGGACCGAAACCGATTGGTTCATAGTCTGCCAACTCGCAACCGGACGGGTCCACCTCCTGCGGCCAACGCTAAAAAGTCGGCCGACAGATGGGGAGTTTTATCCCCTCAGAGACCCGCCGGATTTGATGTGTGACGCAGGACCGCCCCTCGGGGGCGCGCTTGCGTGCATGCTCGACGGCCGCGAAGAGGGTCAGCGCCGCTATGAATTTGCAGATCATGTCGGGCCGGACGGGGCGCGTGCTCCAGTTCGACCTGAAGCGCCCGAAGACGATGTTGGTCGCTGCCGCCAGCGTGCTGGTGGTGGTCGGCGTCGTTTTTGCGGCCGGCCTCCAGATCGGCCGTTTCGTCGCCGGCCCGCTCGATCACGCGGCCGTTGCCCGTGACCTCGAGAAGCAGCGCCTCGACCTCGAGGCCGTTCGTGGCCAGATGCAGGGCAAGGTGGATGCACTCGCGGCCCGTCTCGGCACGCTCAATGCACATCTCATCCGCCTCGATGCGCTCGGCCGCCGCGTGACCGACCTCGCGGGCCTCGACCGTGGCGAATTCGATTTTGACCAGGCCCC
>JAGVUU010000029.1:0-670 GCA_019136105.1 Gammaproteobacteria bacterium | reverse complement strand
CCCGCGGGTGGCCCGGAGAACGAGGAATTTGCGACCGGCTCGGCGCAGATTCCCGACCTGACCGTCGCACTGGATGCGCTCGAGGCGCAGCTCGAGGACCGCCAGCGCCAGCTCACGGTGCTCGAAAGCCTGATGTCCACGCGCAGCCTCGGGGAGCGCATCCTGCCGGGCGGCTGGCCGATCATCGGTGGCTGGATCTCGTCGCACTTCGGCTACCGTTCCGACCCGTTCACCGGCCGTGGCGCGTTCCACGCCGGCGTCGATTTCGCGGGCCCCAAGGGCGCCAAGGTGATTGCCACCGGTCCCGGGGTCGTGAGTTTCTCCGGGTACAAGAACGGTTACGGCAACGTCGTCGAGATCACGCACCCCACCGGCTACCTGACCCGTTACGGCCACAACGCGCGCAACCTGGTGCGCGAGGGCCAGACCGTGCAGAAAGGCGACCCGATCGCCATCATCGGCAGCACCGGCCGCTCGACCGGCACCCACGTGCACTTCGAGGTCGTGCGGGACGGCAATACGCTGAACCCGATGCGGTACCTGAGCGCGCCCTGACGGGCCCGCGGCAAGGGGGTAGTGATCAGGGGGTAGTGGGTAGTGGAAGAGCGCTGCCGCACCAGCGGCGGGAACTTCTTGCCACCCCCTACCCCCTAATCACTTGCCCCTTTCC
>JAGVUU010000176.1 GCA_019136105.1 Gammaproteobacteria bacterium | reverse complement strand
GCCGCCGGTGTCCTTCTCGCCGCCGAATGCGCCGCCGATCTCGGCGCCGGAGGTGCCGATGTTCACGTTGGCGATGCCGCAATCGGAGCCGACCGGCGACAGGAAGCGCTCGGCGTGCTGCAGGCGGTCCGTGAAGATCGCCGACGACAGGCCGTGCGCCACGTCGTTCTGCATGCGGATCGCGTCGTCGAGCGACTTGAACGGCACGAGGTACAGGATCGGCGCGAACGTCTCGGTGCGAACGATCTCCCAGTCGGCCCGGGCGACCACGATGGCGGGTTCGACGAAGTACCCTGGACGCTCGAGCTTGCTGCCACCCGTCAGCAGGCGGCCGCCGCTCGCGACGGCCTGCGCCACGGCCGATTCGAACTGGCGCACTGCACCCGCGTCGATCAGCGGCCCCATCAGCGTGCCCGCTTCGAGCGGATCGCCGATGCGCACCTGCTTGTAGGCACGCGTGAGCCGCTGCTCGAGCTCCGCAAGGCGCGACTCGTGCACGAACACGCGGCGCGTGGTGGTGCAGCGCTGGCCCGCGGTGCCCACGGCACCGAACACGATCGACGGCACCGCAAGGTCGAGGTTCGCGAACTCGTCCACGATGATGGCGTTGTTGCCGCCGAGCTCGAGCAGGCTCTTGCCGAGGCGGCGCGCCACGCGCTCGCCCACGTCGCGGCCGACGTGCGTCGAACCCGTGAACGAGACGAGGCTCACGCGCCGGTCGTCCACGAAGCGCGTCGCGAGGTCGTGCGAGGCATCGACGAACAGCTGGAAGATGCCGGGATAACCGTGGCGTTCGAGCACGCGGTTGCAGATGTGCTGCACGGCCACGGCGCACAGCGCCGTCTTGAGCGAAGGCTTCCACACCGTGACGTTGCCGCAGACCGCTGCAAGGAAGGCATTCCAGGCCCACACCGCCACGGGGAAGTTGAACGCGCTGATCACGCCCACCACGCCGAGCGGATGCCACTGCTCGAACATGCGGTGGTTCGGGCGCTCGGAGTGCATCGAGAGGCCGTACAGCATGCGCGACTGGCCGACCGCGAAGTCGGCGATGTCGATCATCTCCTGCACCTCGCCGTCGCCCTCGGCCTTGATCTTGCCCATCTCGAGCGAGACCAGGCTGCCGAGGTCCGACTTGTGCTTGCGAAGCTCCTCGCCCATCAGGCGCACGGCCTCGCCGCGCTTCGGCGCGGGCACGCTGCGCCAGGCGAGCGCGGCTTCGTACGCTGCGGCCATCAGCTGCTCGTACTGGGCAGCGGTGGTGGCCCGCACCGACGCGATCACCTGGCCCGAGGACGGGTTGATCGAATCGACCAGCGGCGCCTTGTCGTCTGCGAGCCAGCCGCCCGCCGGCGTCCACGTGCCGGCGTTGACGGCGCTCAATCCCAGGCGTTCGAGCACGGCGTTCATCGCGCGGCCCCGTTGGCACGCTGCTGGCCGGTCTGACCGGCGACCACCATGCGGGCGGAGACGTCCTTGTTGCCGCCGACGGCGTAGTGGCGCCCGAAGCGGTTGTCGAGCACGTCCACGAGCTTGAAGTCCTCCTGGCGAACGAAGCCGCGATAACGGCCCGGGTGGCTCAGCACGAGGTCCACCACGGCCGTGATCCCGGCGGCGGTGGTCACCTGGATCGCCGACCAGAGGCGCCCGGCGATCACCTGCGGGTAGATCTTGCTGACGTAGTTCTCCTCGCGCAGTTCGCCTTCCTGGCGGCCGGTGACGGCGACGTACACGATCACCACGTCCTGCAGCGTCTGCGGAACGGCGTTCTCGAGGATGCGCTTCAGCGTGGCGCGGTCGTGGTTCAGCTTGAGGTCGTTCATCAGCAGGCGCATCTGGCCGCAGTGGCCCGGGTAACGGATGGTCTTGTAGTCCATCGTCTGCGCGCGGTCGCCGTAGGTCTCGCCGAGGGAACCCAGCCCGCCCGAGGTGTTGAACGCCTCGTAGGCCGTGCCGTCGATCTCGATCTCCTCGAGGCCCTCGAGCGGCGCCACCTCGACGGCGCGGCCGTCGACCAGCGCCTCGCACGGATTGCCGTACTCGTTGATCAGGCCCTCGGTGGACCAGGTGAGCGAGTACTTGAGCACGTTGTTCGGGTGCTGGGGCAGGGCGCCCACGCGCAGCTTCACGCTGCGCAGCTCGTCGAAGTGGCCGATGAGCGCGTTGGCCGCGATGCTGATGAAGCCGGGCGCGAGGCCGCACTGCGGCACGAATGCCGTATCGGCGCCGTCGGCGAGCTTGCGCACGGCCCGCGTGACCGCGACGTCCTCGGTGAGGTCGAAGTAGTGGATCCCGGCCGCGCGCGCGGCTTCGGCGACCACGACGTTGCAGTAGTACGGCAGGCTCGAGACCACGGCGTCGACCGGGTGCGCCTTGAGGTGTGCGGCGAGGGCGGCGGGATTGCCGGCGTCGAAACCGTGGGCGTGGAGGTTGTCGAGGCCGTGCGCCGCGACGACCGAGCGGGCGACTTCGCCGTTCACGTCGGCGACGTGGACTTCGTAGTCGCCGGTTTCGGCGAGCAGGCCGGAGATCAGGGATCCGATCTTGCCCGCGCCGAGGATGAGGACCTTGTGCATTTCGGAGAGCTCCGCAATCGCGTAAACCGCCAATTCTGACGAATTGCCCGCGAGGCGTCACACCCGCTTTCTTTTGCGGTGCAGCGATCCGCGGTAGGATCCCCCAGATGGCCGTCACCTCAAGCAACCTCCCGAGCCAGCCCGACTGGTCGCCCGCCAGCTGGACGTTGCGTCCGGCCGAGCAACAGCCCACCTATCGGGATGCAGCGGCACTCGAGCGGGTAGTCGCGGAACTGAGCCGCCTGCCGCCGACCGTGGTGTCGTGGGAGGTGGACGACCTCAAGCGCCAGATCGCCGATGCGCAGCAGGGCCGGCGGTTCCTGCTGCAGGGTGGTGACTGCGCCGAGACGTTCGCGGACTGCGAGTCGGGCCAGATCGCGCGCAAGCTCAAGATCCTGCTGCAGATGAGCCTGGTGCTGCTGCACGGCCTGAAGAAGCCCGTGATCCGCGTCGGCCGCTTCGCCGGCCAGTACGCCAAGCCGCGCTCGGCCGACACCGAGACTCGCGACGGCCTGACGCTGCCGAGCTATCGCGGCGACCTCGTCAACCGGCCCGGGTTTACCGCCGCCGAGCGTGAACCCGACCCGGAGCTGCTGCTGCGCGGCTACGAGCGCGCCGCACTCACGCTCAATTTCATCCGCGCGCTGGTCGATGGCGGGTTCGCGGACCTGCACCACCCCGAGTACTGGGACCTGGGGTTCGTGCACCACTCGCCGCTGCGCGATCAGTACCGGCAGCTCGTGGCCTCGATTTCGGACTCGCTCGACTTCTACGAGGCCATGAGCGGCAACCGCGTGCACGAAGCGAGCCGCGCGCCGTTCTACGCGAGCCATGAGGCGCTGCACCTGCTCTACGAGCAGGCGCAGACGCGCTTCCTGCCGCGCCGCAGCCGCTGGTACAACCTCTCGACGCACCTGCCGTGGATCGGCATGCGCACCGCGAAGCTCGACGGCGCCCACGTCGAGTACTGCCGCGGCATCTCCAACCCGGTCGGCGTGAAGGTGGGCCCCTCGATGGGGGCCGACTGGGTGCAGGGGCTCTGCGAGGTCCTGAATCCCGAGCGTGAACCCGGCCGGCTGGTGCTGATCCACCGCATGGGTGCCGGACACATCGAATCGAAGCTGCCACCGCTGATCGATGCGGTGCGCGCGACCGGCGTGCCGGTGCTGTGGGTGTGCGACCCGATGCACGGCAACACCGAGAGCACGCGATCTGGCCTGAAGACGCGCCGCTTCGACAACATCGTCAGCGAACTCGAGAGTGCGTTCCGCATCCACGCTCAGCTCGGCAGTTACCTGGGTGGCGTGCACTTCGAGCTCACCGGCGAGGACGTCACCGAGTGCACGGGCGGAGCCCGCGGCCTGGCCGACGGCGACCTGGCCCGGGACTACCGCTCGCAGGTCGACCCGCGCCTCAATTACGAGCAGGCCCTCGAGCTCGCGATGCGGATCGCGGCGCTCGCCCGGGCGACCTGACGCGGTCCGCGGCGAGCACGGCCTCGGCCTCCGCGCGGGGCACCTCGCGCCATGCTCCGGGGGCCAGACCCTCGATCCGCCACGGCCCGATCCCGACCCTGACGAGCCGCAGCGTCGGCAGGCCGACGGCTGCCGTCATGCGGCGGACCTGACGGTTGCGGCCTTCGCGGATCGTCAGGGCGAGCCATGAGGTGGGGATGGACTTGCGGAACCGGATGGGCGGATCCCGGGGCCAGATCCAGTCCGGTTCCGGCGCCGCCTCCGCAATCGCGGGCAGCGTTGGTCCGTCGTTGAGCGTGACTCCGGCCCTGAGGGCGGCCAGGGCGGGGTCCGCGACTTCACCCTCGACCTGCGCCAGGTAGGTCTTCGGCATGCCGGAGCCGGGTTGGCTGATGCGGGCCTGCCACGGGCCGAAATCGGTCAGCACCATCAGCCCCTCGCTGTCGTAGTCGAGGCGCCCGGCCGGGTAGAAGCCCCGCAGCGGGACGAATTCGCGCAGGCAGCGCCGATCGTCGGGGCTGGTGAACTGCGGGAGGACGTGGAAGGGCTTGTTGAGCAGGATCAGGCGCATTGCGGATTTTGCTCTTGCCGCGGGCCGGATCCCAAGTCTATTCTCGATATTGCGCTGCAACATCGCCTCAGTGTCGCCGCCACCGGGCGGCTGGTGGCGCAGGGAGTCCGCCTTGAGTACACAGACCCGCCTCGACCTCCCCACGGGATGCTCGGTGACCGGCACCCTGCGCCCCGGATTCGAAACCATCCTCACGCGCGAAGCGCTCGAGTTCGTCGTCGAACTCACCCGCAAGTTCGGCCCGCGCGTCGAAGACCTGCTCGCCCGGCGCGCCGAGCGGCAGAAGGAAATCGACGCCGGCAAGCTGCCGGATTTCCTGCCGCAGACGCACGCGATCCGCGAGCGCGAGTGGCACGTCACGTCGATTCCCGCCGACCTGCAGGATCGCCGTGTCGAGATCACCGGCCCGACCGACCGCAAGATGATCATCAATGCGCTCAACTCGGGCGCGAAGGTGTTCATGGCGGACTGCGAAGACTCCATGACGCCCACCTGGGACAACGTCGTGCAGGGCCAGGTCAACCTGCGTGACGCGGTCGCGCGGCGCATCGAGTTCGCGAGCCCCGAGGGCAAGTCCTACAAGCTCAACCCGAAGATCGCGACGCTGATCGTGCGGCCGCGCGGCTGGCACCTCTACGAGAAGCACATCCTCGTGGACGGCAAGCAGGCGCCGGGCGCGTTCGTCGATTTCGGCCTGTACATCTTCCACAACCATGCCGAGTTGAAGCGCCAGGGCACCGGCCCGTACTTCTACCTGCCGAAGACCGAGAGCCACCTCGAGGCACGGCTGTGGGCCGAGGTGTTCCGCCACACCGAGGCGCACCTCGACCTGGCGCCGCAGACCATCAAGGCGACGCTGCTCATCGAGGTCATCCTCGCGGCGTTCGAGATGGACGAGATCCTCTGGGAGCTGCGCGACTACATCGTCGGGCTCAACTGCGGCCGCTGGGACTACATCTTCAGCTTCATCAAGAAGTTCAGCCGCTACCCGGACAAGGTGCTGCCGGACCGCGCGCAGGTGACGATGACCACGCACTTCCTGCGTTCGTACTCGAAGCTGCTGATCAAGACCTGCCACCGCCGCGGCGCCTTCGCCATGGGCGGCATGGCGGCGCAGATCCCGATCAAGGGCGACCCGGTCGCGAACGATGCTGCACTCGCCAAGGTGCGCGCCGACAAGGAACGCGAGGCGGGCGACGGCCACGACGGCACCTGGGTGGCGCACCCGGGCCTCGTGCCGGTGGCGATGGAGATCTTCGACCGGCTGATGCCGACCCCGAACCAGCTGCACCGCAAGCTCGACGACGTGCAGATCACCGCCAAGGACCTGCTCGCCATCCCCGAGGGCAAGATCACCGAGGCGGGCCTGCGCGCCAACGTCGACGTGTCGATCCAGTACATGGCGGCGTGGCTCGGCGGCAACGGCTGCGTGCCGATCCACAACCTGATGGAGGACGCGGCCACGGCCGAGATCTCGCGCGCGCAGATCTGGCAGTGGATCCACCATCCGACCGGCGTCCTCGACGACGGTCGCAAGGTCACGGTCGAGCTGTACCGGCAGATCACTGGGGAGGAACTCGCGAAGCTGCGTGCGCAACTCGGCGAGGCGGCCTTTGCGGCCGGCAATTGCGAGCGGGCGGCGAAGATCCTCGACGAGATCACGACCGCCGACGCCTTCGAGACGTTCCTGACCCTGCCCGCGTACCGGGCCATCGATTGACAGAATTCGCTCACACGAGGATCGAGACATGACCGACAAGGCTGCGACTGCACTGCGCAAGGAATGGCACGACAACCCGCGCTGGAAGGGCATCAAGCGTCCCTACAAGGCCGAGGACGTCATCCGGCTGCGCGGCAACGTCCAGATCGACTACACGCTCGCGCGCCTCGGTGCCGAGAAGCTGTGGAAGCTCGTGAACACCGAGCCGTACATCAACTGCCTCGGCGCGCTGACCGCCGGCCAGGCGATGCAGCAGGTCAAGGCCGGCATCAAGGCCATTTACCTGTCGGGCTGGCAGGTGGCCGCCGACAACAACAGCTACATGGCGATGTACCCCGACCAGTCGCTGTATCCGGTCGACTCGGTGCCGAAGGTGGTCGAGCGCATCAACGCCACGTTCAAGCGCGCGGATGAGATCCAGTGCTCGCGCGGCGTGCACCCGGGCCACAAGGACTACGTCGACTTCTTCGTGCCGATCGTGGCCGACGCCGAGGCAGGCTTCGGCGGCGTGCTGAACGCGTTCGAGCTGATGAAGGCGATGATCCGCGCCGGCGCCGCGGGCGTGCACTTCGAGGACCAGCTGGCCTCCGTGAAGAAGTGCGGCCACATGGGTGGCAAGGTGCTGGTGCCGACGCAGGAGGCGATCCAGAAGCTGGTGGCTGCGCGCTTTGCGGCCGACGTGATGGGCACGCCGACCATCGTGCTCGCGCGCACCGACGCCGAGGCGGCCGACCTGCTCACGAGCGACGTGGACGAGAACGACAAGCCGTTCTGCACCGGCGAGCGCACGCCCGAGGGCTTCTACCGCGTCAAGCCGGGCGTCGAGCAGTCGATCTCCCGCGGCCTCGCCTACGCGCCGTACGCCGACATGGTGTGGTGCGAGACCGGCAAGCCGGATCTCGGCTTCGCCAAGGCCTTTGCCGAGGCGATCCGCAAGAAGTACCCGGACAAGCTGCTCGCCTACAACTGCTCGCCGTCGTTCAACTGGAAGAAGAACCTCGACGACGCGACGATCGCCAAGTTCCAGCGCGAGCTGGGCGCGATGGGCTACAAGTACCAGTTCATCACGCTGGCCGGCATCCACAGCATGTGGTTCAACATGTTCGACCTCACGCAGGAATACGTGAAGCAGGGCATGACGGCCTACGTCGAGAAGGTGCAGGAGCCGGAGTTCGCGGCCCGCGACCGCGGCTACACCTTCGTGTCGCACCAGCAGGAGGTCGGCACCGGCTATTTCGACGAGGTCACCCAGGTCATCCAGGGCGGCCACTCGTCCACCACGGCGATGCACGGCTCCACGGAAGAGGAGCAGTTCGACACCGGCGGCGCGCACCACTGATCCGGCGCCGCGACTGACCCGACACGGCCCGGGCGGGCGACCGTCCGGGCCGTTTCCTTTCCGGCCCTTGGTGCGGGTCTGGTATCCTCGCGCCCCCTCCGGGCGCACTCGGGCGCCCTCGGCCAGACAGGGCGCGCGCCATGCATTACGACAAGATCAACGTCCCGGCGGACGGCGAGCAGATCACGGTCAACCTCGACGGCACGATCAACGTGCCCGACCGGCCCATCATCCCCTTCATCGAGGGCGACGGCATCGGCATCGACGTGACGCCGGTGATGCTCAAGGTGGTGGATGCCGCGGTGCGCAAGGCTTACGGCACGCGCCGCCGCATCGCCTGGATGCAGGTGTACGCCGGCGAGAAAGCACTCGAGGTGTACGGGCCGGGCGCGTGGTTTCCCGAGGAGACCCAGCACGCGCTCGAGAAGTACGTGGTGTCGATCAAGGGTCCGCTCGCGACGCCGGTCGGCGGCGGCATCCGCTCGCTCAACGTCGCGATGCGCCAGAACCTCGACCTCTACGCCTGCGTGCGGCCGATTCGCTATTTCCCGGGCGTGGTCACGCCGATGGCGGACTCGAGCTACGTGGACATGATCATCTTCCGCGAGAACACCGAGGACATCTACGCGGGCATCGAGTACCCGGCGGGCTCGCAGGAAGTGCAGAAGCTGATCCACTTCCTGCAGACTGAGCTCGGCGCGCGCGGCATCCGCTTCCCGGCGAGCTCGGGGCTCGGCATCAAGCCCGTGTCGAAGGAAGGCTCGCAGCGCCTGATCCGCAAGGCGATCCAGTACGCGGTGGACCACGACCGCAGCTCGGTCACCCTGGTGCACAAGGGCAACATCATGAAGTTCACGGAAGGCGCGTTCCGCAACTGGGGCTACCAGCTTGCGAAGGACGAGTTCGGCGCGCTCGAGATGGGCGGCGGCCCATGGATGGCGTTCAGGAACCCGGTCACTGGCCACGAGATCGTGGTCAAGGACATGATCGCCGACAACTTCCTGCAGCAGATCCTGCTGCGCCCGGAGGATTTCGACGTCATCGCCACGCTGAACCTCAATGGCGACTACATCTCCGACGCACTCGCCGCGCAGGTGGGAGGCATCGGCATCGCGCCGGGCGGCAACATCGGCGAGGGCGTGGCCGTGTTCGAGGCGACACACGGCACGGCGCCGGGCTTCGCGGGCAAGGATCGCGTCAACCCGGGATCGCTGATCCTCTCGGCCGAAATGATGCTGCGCTACCTGCGGTGGACCGAGGCGGCCGACCTGGTGATGAAGGGCGTGGTGAACACGATCGCCAGCAAGGAACTCACCTTCGACCTCGCGCGCATGCGCAAGGCGATCCGCGCGCCGAAGCACGGCCATGCGAAGAACCTGCAGGAAGTGAAGCAGGAACTCGAGGAACTGGTGCCGGGCGCGACGCTCGTGGGCACGTCGGGCTTCGGCGAGGCCGTCATCCGGCACATGGATGACTGAGTTCGACCCGCACTGCCGCCGCTGCCCACGCCTCGCCACGTTCCTGGACGAGGGCAGGGCGCGGCATCCCGGTTATCACTGTGCCCCCGTGGCCCCGTTCGGCGACCCGGAGCCGCGGTTGCTGATCGTGGGGTTGGCCCCGGGGTTATGCACAAGTTTGCAATTGCTAGACCA
>JAGVUU010000271.1 GCA_019136105.1 Gammaproteobacteria bacterium | reverse complement strand
AGCAAAGTCGAATAACTTAGGCTCGGTGCCCATGGCCGCGGCGAATCCTGCGCAGCAATTTCTCGTGCACTGCAGCAACGGTGCTGCCACGGCGCGTGCACCCGCGCTGTTCGTGGCGAGCGATTTCTGCCGCCGCCCCGGGTTCGGCCGTCACCATCCCCTGTCGATCCCGCGCGTGTCGGCCGTGCTCGAGCTGTGCGCGTCGCTGGGGTGGGTCGACGACAGCTGCATGCGAACGAGTCGCGTTGCCGCCGCAGCTGAACTCGCGCGATTTCACGACGCCGATTACATCGAGGCGCTGCGTGCGAGCGACGCCGCAGGCCGCGTCGAACCCGAGGTGCGCACGCGGCACGGATTCGGGAATTTCGAGAATCCGCTGTTTCCCGGCGTGTTCGAGCGTGCCGCCACGGCCGTCGGCGGCTCGATCCTCGCGGCCGAACTCGCCCTCGAGGGAAGAGTCGCGTTCCACCCGGCGGGTGGCACCCACCATGGCCGGCGCGATCGCGCGAGCGGCTTCTGCTACTTCAACGATCCGGTGTTCGCCGTCCGGCGACTGCTCGACGGCGGCATGTCGCGCGTCCTGTACGTGGATCTCGACGCCCACCACGGCGACGGTGTGCAGGAGGCATTCCTGGACGAACCGCGGGTGAGGGTGGTCTCGATCCACGAGCGGGGGCGCTGGCCGCACAGCGGTGCGGTCGACGACGTGGGGCGCGGCTACGCCTGCAACCTGCCGGTGCCGGCGGGATTCCATGACGATGAACTGGATTACCTGCTCGAATCCGTCCTGATGCCGTTCGTGGCGGCGTTCGCGCCGGAGGCCGTGGTGGTTACCTGCGGCACCGACGCCCTCGCCGGGGACCCTCTCTCGAGGCTCGCCTTGAGCAACGTTGCGTTGTGGGAAGCCGTCGAGCGCGTGATCGGCGCCGAAGGGCCGGCCGTGGTGCTCGGCGGCGGTGGCTACAACCCGTGGACGCTGGCCCGCTGCTGGACGGGCCTGTGGGGGCGCCTGGGCGGCCACGATATTCCGGACGTGTTGCCGGAGGCGGCGCAGCAGATCCTGCGCGGCCTCGAGTGCGACCTGGTCGAGGACGAGGCTGTCGATGAGGCGTGGTTCCGGACGCTCGCCGACGAGCCGCGTCCCGGCACGGTCCGGGAAGAGGTAAAGTCCGTGGCGAAACGGGGGAGGGCGCTGCATGGCTTGGCTTGAGTCCGTTGGTGGCATCGAGGAGTACGAGGACGTCACGCTCGACGCGGCGCTGGTCGCCGACCTCGAGCGCGCCGCCTCGGGTCACGCGCCGCGGCCGATCCGCTTCTCGACGCCGACGTTCAAGGACTACGCGAGCACCGAGCTCAAGGGGTGCGCCAAGAACAGCTTCCCGTCGTTCTCGATCACCGCCGGCGCCTGCGGCCTCAACTGCGATCACTGCCGGGCGGAGATCCTGAAGCCGATGCTCGCGGCGACCTCGCCCGCGATGCTCGACCAGAAGGTGCGCCACCTCATTGCCACGCAGGACCTCCAGGGGTTCCTGCTTTCGGGCGGCTCCAACAAGCGCAACGAAATCCCGTACGAGCGCTTCTATCCGGTGGTCGAGAAACTGAAGCGCGACTTTCCGTACCTCAGCATCGCGATCCACACGGCGCTCACCGACGAAGCCGGCGCGCGGGCGATGGAGGCGGCCGGCGTCGACACGGCGATGATGGACGTGATCGGAGCCGATGCGACCATCCGCGAGGTGTATCACCTCGACCGGCCGGTGGCCGATTTCGAAGCCACGCTCGCAGCCCTGACGGCCACGACGATGAAGGTGAGCCCGCACATCGTCGTCGGCCTGCATTACGGCCGCGTGCTCGGCGAGGCGAACGCGCTCGACATCGTGAGCCGCTACCCGGTGGAGGCACTGGTGCTGGTCGTGGTCATGCCGTTCTATGCGGCACCCGGACTGTTCCAGGTGCCCGATGCAGCGGAGGTCGGGAGGATCTTCGGGGAGGCGCGCCGCCGCCTGCACGACCGGCAGGTGCTGCTCGGCTGCGCGCGGCCGCCCGGCCTGCACAAGCGCGCCGTCGACGCGTACGCCGTCATGGCGGGGCTCGACGGCATCGCGTTCCCGGCCGACGGCGTCGTGGGCGTGGCCCGCGCGATCGGCCGGCCGTTCCACCAGGAGCACGCCTGCTGCTCCATCAAGATCGGGGCCGCGCCTGTCGCGGCGCCGAGCCGCACCTGTGCCGCCTGACGGTGCCCGCGTTCAGGAAGGGGTCGAGACATGAGCTGTGTGAAACAGGGTGGTGAGGCGCCATCGGGATTGCCGGGCGCGGATCTCTCCTTCAACGCCTACGCGGCGATGCAGCCGCGCCTGCCAGAGCGCACTCCTGCGGACGCACGCAATGGCGGGCGCGTGAAGGCGACGGCGGTGCCGCCGCAGGGCGTATACCTGCCGAACTACAACGTGCTCACGCCGCAGATGCGCTCGCCCGAGTACGTGCAGATGTCGAATGCGGCCGCGATCACGCTCGGCATCATGCCGGGCAAGATGCACCGCTGCGGCTGCACGCGGTGCCTCAACCTGCTGCTCACCTACCCGGAAGGCTGCCGCGCCAACTGCGCGTATTGCGGCCTCGCGCGCCACCGCGAAGCGGAGCGCGATTACGCCGACCCGTGCCGATGCAGCAGGTGGTGGACATCGTGGCGCGGGACGGCGAGAGGAGCCCGTTCCACCGCATGTGCATCTCGATGATCACGCACCCGAATTCGGATGCGGACACCGTGGCCGTGCTCAAGGCGTGGACGGCGAAGATCGACCCGGCGACGATTCCGGTGTCGATCCTCTCGAACCCGACGACCATGGAGCGCGAGGACGTGGCGCGCCTCAAGGATCTAGGTGCCGAGATCTTCACCGTGGCGCTCGACGCCGCCACGCCCGCGATCTTCGACCGCACCCGCGGCAAGGGCGTGCAGTCGCCGCACAAGTGGCAGAAATACTGGGAGATCCTGCTCGACGCCCGCGACGTCTTCGGGCCGCAGAAATTCGGCGCGCACATCATCGTGGGCATGGGCGAGACCGAGCGCGAGGTGCTGTCGCTGGTGCAGCAGCTCGTCGACCTCGGCGGCCACAGCCACCTGTTCTGCTTCTTCCCGGAGCAGGGCTCGCTGATGGACCACCTGCCTGCCACGCCGCGCGACCAGTGGCGCCGCGTGCAGCTCGCGCGCTACCTGATCGACTACGCGGGCGTGCGGGTCGAGCAGATGTCGTTCGATGCCGAGGGCCGCGTCACCGGCTACGGCTTGCCGCAGTCGGAACTCGACGACGTGGTGAGCCAGGGCATCGCGTTCCGCACCTCGGGTTGCCCGGGCAAGTTCCGCGACGACGTCTCGGCCTGCGACCGTCCGTACGGCGATTCGCCGCCGAGCAACATTGCGAGCTATCCGTTCCAGCCGAACAAGAAGGACCTGCAGAAGATCCGCCGGCAGCTCAAGATCCCGGTGGTGCAGGGTTGAGCGCGTGACCGGCCGGTTCCGGGTCGTCGACACCGGAGTGCGCGAGGGCAGGTTCAACATCGCCGTCGACCAGGCGATGATCGAACTGCACCAGGCGGGACGCATTCCGGACACCTTTCGCTTCATGCGCTTCCCGCCGACGGCGCTGATCGGCCGGCACCAGGCGCTGAGCCAGGAGATCGACGTGCCGCATTGCCGCGCGCACGGCGTCGGCATCGTGCGGCGCATCACGGGCGGTGGCGCGATCTACCTCGACGAGGGCCAGCTCGGCTGGGGACTCGTCTTCCGGCGCAGCGCGCTCGGCCCGGGCTCGCTGGCAGAGATCGCGCGCGACATCTGCGTGGCCGTCGCCACGGGCCTGCGCAAGCTCGGCGTCGATGCTCGTTACCGTCCGCGCAACGACATCGAGGTGGACGGCCGCAAGATCAGCGGCACCGGCGGCTTTTTCGACGGTGACACGCTCATCTACCAGGGCACGGTGCTCGTCGACCTGGACCCGGCCGCGATGGTGGCGGCGCTGCGCGTACCGCGCGCCAAGCTCGAGAAGCGCCAGCTCGACTCAGCGGCGCAACGCGTCGTGACCCTGCGTGAGTTGCTGGGGCCCAGGACCCCAGGCTTGCCGGCGATCCAGCAGGCGCTGCTCGAGGCGTTCGCGGAACGATTCGACGTCGAGTGGCATGCGGAGGACCTCGGCGCGGACGAGGAGGCACTCGCGTGGCGCCACCACCGCGAGGAGATCGGCACCGATGCGTTCGTGGCGGAGATCGACGACCCGGCGCAGGCGAGTGATTTCGCGGCCGGCACCCAGGCAGGGCCGGGCGGCTCGATCACCACCTACGTGCGGCTCGAAGGCCCGGTGCGTGCCCGCATCGGTCAGGTGCTGATCACCGGCGATTTCTTCATTGCGCCGCCACGCACGGTGCTCGACCTCGAAGCCGCCCTGCGCGGCGCCTACGTCGAGGAGGCGACCGGCATCATCCAGCGCTTCTTCCAGGAGCGGACGATTGCCGCGCTCTCGGTCGGGCCGGACGATTTCCGTGCCTCCCTCGAGGCCGCGATCCTGGCGGCGAGCGCGTCGCGGTGAAGACGCTCACCGTCCTGCAGCACACCTCGGCGGAGTACCTCGGCAACATCGAGGACCACCTCGAGGGGCGGCGCATCCGCTTCCGCTACTCGCGGCCCTTCGCGACCGGCGGCCGTGTCCCGAAGGCGGGCCAGTTGCTCGATGGGCTGGTGCTGCTCGGGGGCGGCCCGTGGGGCAGCGCAGGCGGCCGCAACGTGCCGACGCTGATCGAGGAGCTCACGCTCACCAAGGCGGCCCTGCAGAAAGGCGTGCCGGTGCTCGGCTTCGGGCTCGGTGCACAGCTCTTGTCGATCATGGCGGGCGGCTCGGTCGAGCAGGGCGAGTTGCGATTCGAGATCGACGAGGCGCGGCGCGTCGATGCCGGCGCACTCGGTGGTCTATTGCCAGAACGCTATCCACTCGTGATCTATGGCCGCGACCGGCCGGTCCCGCCGCCGGACGCGCGGATCCTCGCGGTGGACAGCGCGGGATTCCCCGCCTTGTTCCAGGTCGGCGACAACGCGCTCGGCTTCACCGGCCACCCGGGCGTGAAGCCTGCGATCGTCGAGGACCTGATCATGGAATTCGAGGAGGCGCCCGCCGATCCCGGCCCGACGCTCGCGCGGCTGCGCGAGATCCAGCCCGTGCTCGAGGACGCGCTCGTGCCGATCATGGCCGGCGTCGTGAAGCTGTTCCGCTGGATGGACTGAGCGCGCCCGGCCGGAACGTATTGCCAGCGGCGCCGGATTAAATTAGGGTGCGCTAATACATTTCGGCGCGCATTCGTGCTGCGTCGCATCATGAGCGAGGGGTAGACCACATGGGCGGCAAGCTGATCATCGTCATGGCGAACACCGACCCGCGCAACGGCGAGGAACTCGGCGCGCCGATCTTCCAGGCGACGGTGGCGGCGGCCATGGAGTACGAAGTCGACGTGATCTGCACGGCGACCTCGGGGCGCCTGATGAAGAAAGGCGTGGCGGAGAGCCTCGTGGTGAAGGAAGGCTCGCCGAAGACCGTGTACGACTTCATCAAGGACGCACACGAGGCCGGCGTGAAGTTCTACTGCTGCTCGCCCAACCTCGACCTGTTCGACATGAGCAAGGACGACCTCATCCCGGAGTGCGCCGGCATCGTCGGGGGCGCGCACCTGATCGAGGAAGTGATGGAGAGCGACGCGAAGGTCCTCACCTACTGATCGCTGTGGGCCGGCCAACGGCCCGGGGGGAGACATGGAACACGCCGGCACGCGAGTGCAGGAATTCATCGGCGACCCGGTGTCGGAGACGCCGCCGGTCCCGCGCGAGAAGCTCGAGGCGATCTTCGCCGACATCCAGGCGGACATGCGCTTCGACCACGAGCTGAACGGTTGCCTCAACTGCGGCATCTGCACCGCCACGTGCCCGTCGGCCCACTACTACGATTACAGCCCGCGCGAGATCGTGCAGCTCTTGTGGACCGAGAACCTCGAGGGCATCTACGACGCGATGCAGGAGAAGATCTGGGCCTGCGCCCAGTGCTACACCTGCGCGGCGCGTTGCCCGTTCCGCAACTCGCCGGGCGGCCTCGTGATGCTGATGCGCGAGGTGGCGATCAAGCACGGCATGGAGTCGGCGAAGAACGTGCTCCGGCCGTTCAGCCGCGTGATGCTCAAGCTGATCTCGACCGGCAACCAGCTGTCGCCGGACATGATCAACAAGGACGGCTTCCCGGACTGGGGCCCGAACATTTCCAAGGTGGACGCGCCCCTGCAGGTGCTGCGCAAGGCCATCCCGATGCCCACGCTGCACACCACCAAGACGGCCTGGGAAGTGAACCTGAAGACGTCGGTCGAGCTCTACACGATCTGGGAAGAGACCGGCGTGCTCGCCAGCCTGAAGACCATCGACAAGAACCTCCATGACGTCATCAGCGACATCATGGACGAGAAGCGCGACGAGCTCGAAGAGTGGCTCGAGGAACAGGAGGAGGACTGACCCATGACGACGGACACCAAGGCTCCCATCCCCGGCGAGCGTTTCACGGGCCACGGCCCGGAGTGGCGCGACGCGAACCTCTCGAGCGACGACGCGCGCGTGGCGACCGTCTGGGTCGAGCAGGTCATCGACAAGCGGTCGATGCTGACCCAGAAGGATCGCGTCCAGGACGTGCGCGACATCATGTGGCAGCTCGAGAAGGACGGCGAGATCGTCGTCCACCGCGTGAGCGACGAGCACGAGCCGGTGATGACCAAGACGCTGTACGGCTGGGACAAGAAGATCCCGACCACGCGCCTGTGGCACCACAAGTCGTGCGGCCAGTGCGGCAACATCCCCGGCTACCCGGCCTCGCTGCTCTGGCTGATGAACCAGCTCGGCACGCAGTACCTCGACGAGACCGACCAGACGTCGTGCACCGCCTGGAACTACCACGGTTCGGGCATCGGCAACATCGAGAGCCTCGCCGCGGTGTTCCTGCGCAACTTCCACCAGGCCTACGTCTCGGCCAGGGCGCAGGGCCTGCCCGAGGGCTACTACTACCCGCTGGTGCACTGCGGCACCTCCTTCGGCAACTACAAGGAGGTGCGCGGCTACCTGCTGCACTCGGCAAAGCTGCGGGAGACGGTCAAGAAGATCCTCGGCAAGCTGGGCCGGCTGGTGGACGGCAAGCTGCTGATTCCCGAGGAGGTCGTGCACTACTCCGAGTGGGTGCACGTGATGCGCGCGAAGATCGCCGAGCGGCAGGTCATCGACGCCAGCCACGTCCGCGCCACGATCCACCCGGCCTGCCACGTCTACAAGATGGTGCCGGAGGACGTGATCTACGACGACACTGTGCTCGACGGCAACCGCGTCGCGGTGTCCACCGGCATCATGGAGTCGCTCGGCACGCAGGTCATCGACTACAAGACCTGGTACGACTGCTGCGGCTTCGGCTTCCGCCACATCATCTCCGAGCGCGAGTTCACCCGGTCGTTCGCCATCGACCGCAAGCTGCGCGTGGTGCAGGACGAGGCGCACGCCGACGTCATGATCGGCCACGACACGGGCTGCATCACCACGCTCGACAAGAACCAGTGGATCAGCAAGGCGGGCGACCGGCCGGTCGACGTGCCCGTGCTGGCCGACTGCCAGTTCGCGGCGCTGGTCTGCGGCGCGCACCCGTACAAGATCGTCCAGTCGAACTGGCACGCCTCGTCGACCGAGCGGCTCATGGAGAAGCTCGGCATCGACTGGCAGGCGAAGAAGGCGGAGTTCGAGGCGTACCTCAAGGAGGTCGCCGCCGGCAAGATCGAGACCCTCTACGACCCGCGCCGCATGATCACCTCAGGGCCGGGCTTCAAGCGGATCGCACCCACACCATGACCAAGCCAATCCTGATCGTCGGGGGCGGGCCCGCCGGCCTTGCGGCCGCGCATGCGCTCGCGCGTGTTGGACAATCCAGCGTGCTGGTGGAGAAGGCCGACCGCCTCGGCGGCGCGCCGATCCTCTCCGGCTACGCCAAGCTCGTGCCGTCCGGCGAGTGGGCGAAGGACGCCATCGGCGGCATGGTCGATCGCGTCGTCAAGGACCCGCTGGTCGAGGTGCACACGGGTGCGAAGGTGGCCGGCTTCTCGGGCAGCCCCGGCGCGTTCTCGGTGCAGGTCTCCGACGGGCGCAGCATCGAAGTCGGCGCCGCGATCCTCGCCACCGGTTTCACGCACTTCGACTCGGTGAACAAGCCGGAGTGGGGCTTCGGCACGTTCCCCGACGTGGTCACCACCACGCAGGTCGAGCAGATGATCTCCTCCGGCAAGGGCGTGCGTTGCCCGTCCGATGGCCGCAAGCCGAAGCGCGTGGCGATCCTGCTCTGCGTCGGCTCGCGCGACCGCCAGATCGGCCGCGAGTGGTGCTCGAAGATCTGCTGCACGGTCTCCGCCAACATGGCGATGGAGATCCGCGAAGAGCTGCCGGACTGCCACGTGTACATCTACTACATGGACATCCGCACCTTCGGCCTGTACGAGACCAAGTACTACTGGAAGAGCCAGGAAGAGTTCAAGGTCAAGTACATCAAGGCGCGCATCGCCGAGGTGACCTCGGACGGCGAGAAGCTGGTGGTGAAGGGCGAGGACACGCTGGTGAAGCGCCCGATCACCATCCCCTTCGACATGGTGGTGCACGCGATCGGCATGGACCCGAACGTCGAGAACGCGACGATCGCGTCCACCTTCGGCGTCGACCTCGAGAAGCACGGCTACATCGGCCGCGGCAACGCCTACGGCAACACGGCCGAGACCTCGCGTCCGGGCGTGTTCGTCGCCGGCGCCGCGACCGGCCCCGAGACCATCGATGACTCGATCGCGCAGGGCCACGCGGCGGCATTGGCCGCGCTGGGGTTCCTGCAGCCGCAGCGCGCCAGCGCCTGAGCGCGGCCCTAAGATGTTCGGACGGGCGCAACAAGCGAGCGTGCCGGTCGTGCCGGCCCGTCCGCACCTCGACCTGAGCGGACCGCGGCTGCGCCGCGCGCTCGAGTCGCTGGTGTCGGGCGCGGACACGCACGGCGGCATCGAGCGCTACATGGACGCGCTCAAGCTCAAGTCGGCGGTGTTCCGCGAGGCACTGGCGGCGGACCATGGCGATTCCCGGCGCCTCGACGTCGAGAGCTTCCGGCCGCTGTGCGCGTTCATGCCGACCGTGCGGCGGCGGATCGTGCCCTGGCTCGAGGAGCCGTCGTTCACGACGCTGCGGCGCGCGCTCGAGGAACTGCTCGAGCCGGCCAACGACACGTCCGGCACCGACCAGCGCATCGCGCGGTTCTGTGCGGTGTTCCCGCAGGACGACCGCCACCGCTGGGCCCGCGACCTCGCTGCCGAGTTGCTGCACAACCTCGAACCGGAGCGCTATCCGCTCATGACGCGCTGGGTGTGGGACGCGGAGGCCAACACCGGCGTACTGCGCGAGATCTGGCACGGGCCCGACGTCGACCACACGACCATCGGCGCGCGCGACGACTACGAGACGTTCCTGGTGCTACGCGAGGAGATCGCGCAGTTCCTGTCCGCGAACGGCGTGTTCCGCGACGTGGTGCAGATGGTGGACATGGTCTGCGCCCAGGTCTACGCCGAGTACATCTGCGAGCAGGGCGGCAGCTACCTGCGCGCAGACTTTTCGGCGCCGGAAGACCCGATGCAGCACACGCGCCGCCTGCTCGGGCTCGACGGCGTCCGCGCGGCGGACGGGCGCGCGCGATTCGCGGCCATCGACGGCGAGGCCCGCGAGGCCTTCACCGGCGTGGCCCCCAGAACCCGGGAATGACGAGGCCAGGCAATGCCCATACATGAAGTATCGCTGATCCGCCCGGAGAACCTGCAGACGCACGAGCAGCTGGTGGTGGACGGCGTGGACGTCTCCGGGCACTGGAGTACGTTCATCCAGTCGCGTGCCATCACGGACTACAACGAGGCGATGCAGGACGAGATCGCGGCCCTGCCGGGTGGCGAGAACGTGCACCGCTGCTGGCAGTGCGGCTCGTGCACCAACTCGTGCACGGTCAACGCGATCAACCCGGACTTCAACCCGCGCTACTGGATCTACCTGATCCGGCTGGGGATGGAGTCCGAGATCCTGCGCGACAAGGAGATCATCTGGCAGTGCGTGTCGTGCAACAAGTGCACCTACGCCTGCCCGCGCGACGTGGTGCCCGAGGGCGTGATGAAGGCCCTGTCGCACTGGATGGAACTCAAGGGCCACGTGCCGAAGTCGCCCTCGATGGTGTTCGACGAGGTGTTCTCCGAGCAGGTATTCGCGCGCGGCAAGATCGAGGAAGGCCGCGTCATGCAGCGCTTCTTCAAGCGCACCGGCCAGGACCTGCGCCAGCCGTGGCTGATCGAGATGGTGAAGCGCATGCTGCGCCACCTGCCCGTCACCATGCTCACCAAGCTCGGCCTCGCCACCTTCGTGGCGCCGAGCACCAGCGGCTGGTCGCGCGCCCGGGCGGCGATCGAGGAATACGTCCACGAGCAGGAACACAATCGGCGGCGCGCGCTCGGACTCGACGGCCTGATCGAGGCAGCGCGCCGCGACGCAGGGCCCGCGGCGGCCGGCGAGGGGGCACGGTCATGAGCGGCACGCGCGAGAAGTACCAGAAGGTCGCCTACTACCCGGGCTGCGCGCTCGAGGGCACGGCGCACTCCTACAACCGCTCGACTCAGGCGGTGGGCAAGGCGCTCGGCCTCGACCTCGTCGAGGTGAAGAACTGGAACTGCTGCGGCGCGATGGAGGTCAAGAACGTCGACCCCAAGCTGCAGACGTACCTCTCGTCGCGCGTCATGTCGATCGCGGCGACCGAGATGAAGATGGACGTGGTGATGGCGCCGTGCAACGGCTGCTACCACAACCTGAAGAAGGCGGAGTACGACCTCTCCCACGACCCGAAAAGCGTCGAGGTGGTGGACCGGCTGTCGAAGAAGGCGGGCCACGCCACCTACCGGGCAGGGCAGGTGGAAACCATCCATGCGCTCGACTGGATCAAGCACGGCATTGGTGAGGAAGGCCTCAAGGAACGCCTGCGCGGCACGCTCAAGGGCCTGAAGGTCGCCAATTATTATGGCTGCATGTATACGCGGCCGCGCCACATCTTCCCCGAGAAGGACCAGGGCCCGGGCAGCGAATCGACCTCGAAGCCGCACTACATGGACGACCTGCTCGCGGTCGCCGGTGCCGAAAACGTCGAGTTTCCGCTGAAGACCGCCTGCTGCGGCGGTGCGCACACGCTCTCCGACAGCGACACCTCGACCAAGCTGGTGCTGAACATCATTCGCGCGGCCGAGGCCTCGGGTGCCGAGGTGATCGCCACCGAGTGTCCCACCTGCCACTCCGGGCTCGAGATGCACCAGGTGCGGGCCGAGAAGAAATTCGGCCAGGCGACGCGGGTGAAGATCGTGTACTTCACCCAGCTGCTCGGCATGGCGCTCGGCCTCTCGCCCAAGCAGGTCGGCATCCACGAGAACATCTCGGACTCGCTCGGCTTCTTCAAGGAGAAGGGGATCGCGTGAGGCCGCTCGCCGTCATCGAGCAGCGACTCGACGCGCTGGCGACCCTGCCGGCGCTCGACCCCGCCGTTGCGGCCGAATTGCTCGCACTCGGCGAGGAAGTGCTCGCGCACTGGGTCACCGCAAAAGGGCTGGACCCCACTCACGAGGCGCGCGAGGGCTTCCGCCTGCTCGCGCTGCACCGGCAGGGTTGCACCGACGAGCCGAGCTTCAACGCCTGCCGCGAAACCTGCCGCGAGCTCGTCTATCATTACAACCTGGTCAACCTGGAGCCGCGCCACCCGGACACGGTGCAGCGCCTGCGCATGATGACCTTGGTCGCCAACCACCTGTTCCTGTTCGTGGCCGGCAAGCTGCAGGTCCGCGAGCTCGGCGATTTCTGCTGCGCTTCGCGTCCACTGCGGGAAGCCGCCGCGCCACCCGATCCCGCCTGAGGAGACTCGCGATGCCCACCGTGAAGGGTTGCAACCTGCCGGACGACTTGCTGTACGACGTCGAGAACCAGATCTGGTTCAAGGAGATCGGGGACGGCACGGTG
>JAGVUU010000250.1 GCA_019136105.1 Gammaproteobacteria bacterium | reverse complement strand
GCGGCGCCCGTCGCGGCCGCGGCGACTCAACCGCCGCTCGGCCAGCAGGTCCTCACGGCCGGTGCGGCAGCGATGGCGCACGCTGCGTCGAACACCCCGCCAGTCAAGAGCATCACTGCGAGCGCCAAGGGTCGGGACCTCATCGTCGCCATCGACGCAGGCCACGGTGGCCAGGATCCGGGCGCGATCGGCCGCGGCGGCACGCGCGAGAAGGACGTGACGCTCGCCATCGCACGCCGCCTCGCGAAGCAGATCGACGCGGAGGAGGGCATGCGCGCCGTGCTGATCCGCGACGGCGACTACTTCATCTCGTTGCGCGGCCGCATCCGCAAGGCGCGCGAGTCCGGTGCCGACATGTTCGTTTCGGTGCACGCCGACTCGGTGCTCGACCGCAACGTGAGCGGCGCGTCGGTGTACGTGCTGTCGCTGCGCGGCGCCTCGGACGAGGCCTCGCGCTGGCTGGCCGAGCGCGAGAATGCCGCGGACCTGGTGGGTGGCGTGTCGCTCGACGACAAGAACGACGTGCTTGCCTCCGTGCTGCTCGACGTGACGCAGAAGGAAGCTGTCAGCAACAGTGTCGAGGCGGCCGACGCCGTGCTCGGCGCGTTGCGTCGTGTCGGGAAAGTGCACGGCAGCCACCGCGTCCGGCACGCGGGGTTCGTGGTGCTGAAGTCGCCGGACATCCCGTCGATGCTGGTCGAGACCGCGTTCATCTCGAACGCCGGGGACGAGCGCAAGTTACGCGACCCGGCGTACCAGCAGCGCGTCGCCGAGGCGATCCACGCCGGCGTGCGCGATTTCTTCTACGACAAGCCGCCGCCGGGCACCAAGCTCGCGGCCATCGTCGCCGCACGCCGCGGCGGCGCGACTCCCGCCCAGACGCTGGCCGAGCGCTGAACCGCGCCGGGCTTTGCTATCCTCGCGCACCCCGAGCGCGAGGCCGGCCTCCATGTCCATCCGGGTCCTCCCCGAGCAACTCATCCACCAGATCGCCGCTGGCGAGGTCGTCGAGCGCCCGGCGTCCGTGGTGAAGGAACTGGTGGAGAACAGCCTCGACGCCGGGGCGACCGCCATCGAGATCGAGGTCGACGGCGGCGGGGCGTCGCTGGTGCGCGTCCGCGACGACGGCGCAGGGATCGCCGGGGACGAGCTGGTGCTGGCGCTGGCGCGCCATGCGACCAGCAAGATCGGCAGCATCGACGACCTCGAGGCCGTGCGAACGCTCGGCTTCCGTGGCGAAGCATTGCCGAGCATCGCCTCGGTGTCGCGCATGAAGATGGTCTCGCGCCCGAAGGACGCGCCCGTCGCACTCGCGGTGACGGCCGCTGACGGCGAGGTCGCTGGCCCTGCGCCGCAACCACACCCGCCCGGCACCACGGTCGAGGTTCGCGACCTGTTCTTCAATGTGCCGGCGCGCCGCAAGTTCCTGCGTGCCGAGCGCACCGAGCTCGGGCAGGTCGAGCGGCTCGTGGAGCGGCTCGCGCTGAGCCGATTCGACGTGGGCTTCCGCCTCATGTCGGCGCGCAGGGTGCTGGCGGATCATCCGCCGGCGCGGGACGAGCGCAGCCGTGACGCGCGCGTGGCTGCGGTGCTCGGCGATGAGTTCATCCGCCACGCCCTCAAGCTCGAGCACGAGGGCGCCGGCATGCGCCTCTCGGGATGGTTCTGCCTGCCGACTTACGCGCGCAGCCAGGCCGACCAGCAGCACTTCTTCCTGAACGGCCGACCGCTCCGCGACAAGCTGGTCGCGAGCGCGGTGCGCCTCGCCTACCGCGACGTGCTCTACCACGGCCGTCATCCGGCGTACGTGCTGTATCTCGACATGGACCCGGCGCGCGTGGACGTGAACGCGCACCCGCAGAAGCTCGAGGTGCGTTTCCGCGAGCCGGGCCTCGTGCACGACTTCATCTTCCGCACGCTGGAGCGCGCGATCGCCGAGACGCGCCCGGCCCAGGCAGCGGCGGTGGACATTCCTGCCGCACGCTTCGACCAGCGCATGTCGCTTCCTGCGCCGGAGCCGCGCACGTCTGCGCTCGACCTGTACGTGGCGCTCGGCGGCGGTGTGCGTGATTCAGCGCCGCCGGCGGTCGAGGCGCCAGTCCCGGCGGCCGAGCGTGAGCTCGACCCCGTCGCGGCCGGCACCGAGCACCCGCTCGGCTACGCGATCGCGCAGCTGCACGGCATCTACATCCTGGCGCAGGCGCAGGGTGGCCTCGTGCTGGTGGACATGCATGCCGCGCACGAGCGCACGACTTACGAGCGGCTCAAGGCCGCCCTCGGATCGCAACGTGTTGCGAGCCAGCCGCTGCTGGTGCCGGTGCCCGTAGCGGTGTCCGTCGCGGAGGCTGACGAAGCGGAGGCGCACGCAGCGCTGTTCGACGAGCTCGGCATCGAGCTGTCGCGCAGCGGCCCGACCCAGCTGCTGGTGCGGGCGACGCCGGCATTACTCACCTCGGCGGATCCGGCCGCACTGGTGCGCGACATGCTCGCCGACCTGCGCGAGCAGGGCGGCGGCGGCGCGCGCCAGGCGCTCGAACGCGCACTCGGCACCATGGCCTGCCACCAGGCCGTGCGTGCGAACCGCCGGCTGACGGTCCAGGAGATGAACGCACTGCTGCGCGAAATGGAAACCACGTTGCGCGCCGACCAGTGCGTGCACGGGCGGCCGACGTGGTCGTTCGTGAGCCTCGACGAGCTGGACCGGTTGTTCCTGCGCGGCCGATGAGCGGATCAGCCGCGACCTTGCCGGAAGCGGTGCTGCTCGCCGGGCCGACCTGCGCCGGCAAGACGGCGCTCGCTCTCGAGCTGGCGGAGCGCTTTCCGGTCGAGATCGTGAGCGTGGAGTCGGCGCAGGTGTACCGGGGCATGGACGTCGGCACGTCGAAGCCGTCCGCCGCCGTGCTCGCGCGCGTGCCACACCACCTGATCGACATCTGCGACCCGGCCGAGCGCTATTCGGCCGGCCGCTTCCGCCGTGATGCCCTCGAATTGATCCCTGCCATCCGTGCGCGCGGGCGCGTGCCGCTACTGGTCGGTGGCACGATGCTGTATTTCCGCGCACTGACCCGCGGCATCGCACCGCTGCCGGAAGCGAACGCCGAACTGCGAGTGCTGATCGACGAGCGCGCGCGCCGCATCGGCTGGCCCGCCCTGCACGCCGAACTCGCGGCCCGGGATCCCGAGGCCGCTGCACGCATCCGTCCGGCCGACGGGCAACGCATCCAGCGGGCACTCGAGGTGCTCGAGCTCACCGGCGAGCGCCTGTCAGAGCTGCAGCGCCACGCCGAGCCCCCGCCGTTCGCGACGGCCGCTTTCGCGCTGCTGCCCAGCGACCGGGCCCAGCTCTACGCGAGGATCGACCACCGGTTCGTCGAGATGATGGCGGAGGGATTCCTCGACGAAGTCCGCGCGCTCAAGGCCCGGGGCGACCTCGATCCCGGCCTCCCGAGCCTGCGTTCCGTCGGTTACCGGCAGCTCTGGGCCCACCTCGAGGGCGCCTGCGGGTTGCCGGAGGCCGTGGCCGCGGGGCAGCGCGCGACCCGCAACCTTGCCAAGCGCCAGCTCACCTGGCTGCGATCGGAACCGTCCTGGGTCGGCATTCCCGGCCTTGAAGAACAGGAACTTGTGCCCATCCTGCGGGTCATGAGCACGTTGACGGCCCGATGAGGGCCGGTGGGTGTGGTAGCATTTGACTCGTTCCAGTGTGCCGGGGTGGCGGCCTGAAAGGCCGTTTCATGGAAGGTCCCCCGGTCACGAGCGAAACAGCAAAAAACACGGAGAACCGATCATGGCCAAGGGCCAGTCCCTGCAAGATCCCTTCCTGAATGCGCTGCGCAAAGAGCGCATCCCGGTATCCATTTACCTGGTCAACGGCATCAAGCTGCAGGGCCAGATCGACTCCTTCGACCAGTTCGTCGTCCTCCTTCGCAACAGCGTCAGCCAGATGGTGTACAAGCACGCCATTTCCACCGTGGTGCCGGCGCGCAACGTGCGCCTGCCGATGGGTGACGAGGAACTGCCGCCCGAAGAGCCGCCGGCTGCCTGAGCCGGGCCTGAAGGACGGAGCGAGGTTCATTGTTCGACCGGCCGGGTAGCGGCGAGCGCGCCATTCTCGTCTGCGTAGGCCTCGGCCACGCGCCCGAGCCTGACCGCATCGAAGAGTTCACCGCGCTGGCCCGCTCGGCGGGCGCGCAGGTGCTCGACGTCATGCCGGTCACCCGCAAGTCGCCCGAGCCGCGTTTCTACATCGGCACCGGCAAGGTGGACGAGATCAAGTCGCGCATCACCGAACTTAAGGCCGACCTCGTGGTGGTCGACGCCGCGTTGTCGCCGGGACAGGAACGCAACCTCGAGAAGGCCCTCGAGTGCCGCGTCCTCGACCGCAGCGGCCTCATCCTCGACATCTTCGCGCAGCGCGCCCGCAGCTTCGAAGGCAAGCTGCAGGTCGAGCTCGCCCAGCTCGAGCACATGTCCACGCGCCTCGTGCGCGGCTGGACCCACCTCGAGCGCCAGAAGGGCGGCATCGGCCTGCGCGGCCCGGGCGAAACCCAGCTCGAGACCGACCGCCGGCTGCTCGCGCGCCGCATCAAGACCCTGAACGACCGCCTCGACAAGGTGCTCGTCCAGCGCGAAACCACGCGCCAGGAGCGCAAGCGCGGCGCGGTGCCAACCGTCGCCCTGGTGGGCTACACGAACGCTGGCAAGTCCACGCTGTTCAACCGCCTCACGTCGGCCGATGCCTACGCGGCGGACCAGCTGTTCGCCACGCTCGACCCGACCGTCCGCCGCTTGCACCTCGCCCCCGGGCTCGAGGTCGCGCTGGCCGACACGGTGGGCTTCGTCCGCGACCTGCCGCACGAGCTGGTGGCGGCGTTCCGTTCCACGCTGCAGGAAGCGCGCGAGGCCGACCTGCTGCTGCATGTCATCGACGCGGCCGACCCGGAACGGGCGGAACGCATCCGGCAGGTGAACGAGGTGCTCGAGTCGGTCGGCGCCCAGGCGCTGCCGCAGATCGCCGTCTACAACAAGATCGACCGCACCGGCGAATCCCCGCGCGCCGAGACGGATGCCGACGGCCGCGTGGACCGGATCTGGCTGTCGGCGCACAGCGGTGCCGGCGTCGACCTGCTGCTGGCCGCGTTGCACGCGCAGCTCGGCACGGACCTGCACCACTGCCTGCTCAAGCTGCCGGCGTCCGAGGGCCGGGCGCGGGCGCGCCTGTTTGCGGCGGGCGCGGTGTTGCGCCAGCGCCCCCTCGACGACGGCGGCATCGAACTCGAGGTGAACCTGCGCCGCCACGAGCTCGAGCGAATCTGCCGCGAAGCGGGCGTCGAACTTCCTGCGGCGATCGCGCCTTGTGCCGATTCGGGCGCATTCCTACAATCCCGAGGCTGTGCGGCCGCGGATCGCTCGACCTGAGCGCGTCTTTGGCCTCGCAACCGGATCTCCCACTCGCAACGAACCAAATCGCCGGAGCAACCTCACCCATGGCCTGGAACGACCCGGGAAGGAACCGCAATCCCTGGGGCAATCGCCCTGACCGGGGTGCCGCCGACCTCGACGAGGCGCTACGCAACCTGCAGCAGAAGCTCGCCGGCATGTTCGGCGGGCAGGGCGGCGGTGGTGCCGGCGGCGGCGAGGGGGGCGGCGGCGATGCCACGATGCGCGGTTTCGGCGCCGGCACCGTCGTGCTGGTGCTGGTGGCGATCTGGGCGGCCACCGGCCTCTACAAGGTCGACGCCGCCGAGCGTGCGGTCGTGACCCGCTTCGGCCAGTACGTGGGCACCACCGAGCCGGGCCTGCGCTGGCACCTGCCGTGGCCGATCGAGACCCGGCAGATCGTCAACGTCGAGAGCGTCGAGGGCTTCAGCGACCAGACGCGCATGCTCACCTCCGACGAGAACCTCGTGGACATCAACATCGCCGTGCAATACCGCCGCGCGGAGGCGAGGGCCTATGCCTTCAACGTGCGCGACCCGGAGAGCACGCTCGGTGAGGTGAGCGAGAGCGCGATCCGCGAGATCGTCGGCCGCAGCCGCCTCGACTTCGTGCTGGAAGAGGGGCGCCAGGAGATCGCCGCGCGCACCAAGGAACTCATCCAGCGCACCCTCGATTCCTACGAGACCGGCATCGAGGTCACCTCGGTCAACCTGCAGGGTGTCGCGGTGCCCGAGCAGGTGGCCACGGCCCAGCGCGACGCCATCAAGGCGCGCGAAGACAAGGAACGCCTGGCCCTCGAAGCGCAGGCCTACGCCAACGACATCCTGCCGAAGGCCAGGGGCTCCGCCGCGCGCCAGCTCGAGGACGCGCAGGCGTACAAGGCGCGCATCACGGCGGACGCCGAGGGTGAGGCAGAGCGCTTCTCCAAGCTGCTCGCCGCCTACGAACGGGCGCCGGGCGTCACGCGCCAGCGCCTCTATTTCGAGACCCTGGAGCAGGTGCTCGGCAACACCAACAAGGTCCTGGTGGACACCAAGGGAGCGGGCAACATGATGTACCTGCCGCTCGACAAGCTCATGGAGCGCCGCACGCCGTCGCTGACGCTCGACGAGCAGCGCCAGTCGGCCGCGGCCCGCGCACCGGCGCAGAAGCTGCAGGCGGAAGCGCCGGTCGAGACCGTCGAAGCGCGCCGCGAGCGGGGGACCCGCTGATGAGCAACCGTAGCTACCTCGCGGTGATCCTGTTCGGGTTCCTCGCTCTGGTGCTGTCCATGGCGGCGTTCACCGTGCGCGAGACCGACCTGGCGATCAAGTTCCGCTTCGGCGAGATCGTGCGCGCCGACTATGGCCCGGGACTGCATTTCATGATGCCGCTCGTGAACAACGTGCGGAAGTTCGACCGGCGCATCCTCACCGAGGACTACCCGGCCGAGCAGTTCCTCACCAGCGAAGGCAAGATCCTGCGCATCAACTTCTTCGTGAAGTGGCGCATCACCGACGTGTCGCGCTACTACACGTCGACCGCGGGCGGCAGCGAGGACGTCGCGAACCGCCGCCTCGGCGAAATCGTCAAGGACGGCATCAAGGGCGTCATCGCCAAGCGCACCATCCAGCAGGTGGTCGCGGCCGAGCGCACCGAGTTCCTGAGCGAGGTGCGCAAGGTGGCCGAGGGGAACGTCGCCGGCCTCGGCATCTCGCTGATCGACGTGCGCGTGAAGAGCATCGACCTGCCCGAGGAAGTGAGCGAGTCGGTCTTCAACCGCATGCAGCAGGACTTCGCGCGCCAGGCCGCGCAGCTGCGCGCCGAGGGTTCGGCCGTGTCGGAGCAGACGCGCGCCGAGGCCGATCGCCAGCGCACGGAGATCCTCGCGGACGCGTACCGCCGGGCGGAGATCATCCGCGGCGAGGGCGATTCGGCTGCCGCGGACATTTACGCGCGCGCCCACTCCCGCAACCCGGACTTCTTCGCTTTCCACCGCTCGATGCAGGCCTACCGGCGCTCGATCGGCAAGGAGGGCGACATCCTGGTGCTCGCGCCGGATGGCGAGTTCTTCAAGTACCTGAAGGAATCCGGCCGCTGACCGCGAGGTCGGCGACCGGGGCGTGATGGACTGGAACGACCTGTGGGCGGCCTGCGCCCTGTACCTGGTGCTCGAGGGCCTGATGCCGTTCGCCAACCCCGGTGGCATGAAGCGGGCCCTCGCCCAGCTCTCGCAGCTCGACGAGCGCGTGCTGCGCATCGCCGGGTTCCTCAGCATGGTCGCCGGCGCCGTGCTGTTGTACGTCGTGCGCGGCACAGCCTGACCGGACTGCGGACCCAACACCCATGGCCACCAACCTCGTCGTGATCGGCGCCCAGTGGGGCGACGAAGGCAAAGGCAAGATCGTCGACCTGCTCACGGAGGGCGCCGCCGCGGTGGTGCGGTTCCAGGGCGGCCACAATGCCGGCCACACCCTGGTGATCGGCGGCGCCAAGACGGTCCTTTCGCTGATCCCGTCGGGGATCCTGCACCCGGGAGTGCAGTGCCTGATCGGCAACGGCGTGGTGCTGTCGCTCGAGGCGCTGCTCAAGGAGGCCGACGCGCTGGTGCAGAAGGGCGTGCCGGTGTACGAGCGACTGCGCATCAGCCCCAACTGCGCGCTCATCCTGCCGTCGCACATCGCGCTCGACCGGGCCCGCGAGCGCGCGAAAGGCGTCAACGCGATCGGGACGACCGGTCGCGGCATCGGTCCGGCGTACGAGGACAAGGTGGCGCGGCGCGCGGTGCGCGTGGCCGACCTGTTCCAGCGCGACCGCCTCGCGGCGCGCCTCGGCGAGGCGCTCGACTTCCACAATTTCGTCCTGAGCCGCTACTTCAGCGCCGAGACCGTCGAGTTCGAGCGCACGCTCGAAGACCTGCTCGCGCAGGCCGGGCGCATCCAGCCGCTCGTCGAGGACGTGAGCGAGCGCCTGCGCGGCGAGATGCGGAAGGGCGGCAACGTCCTCTTCGAGGGCGCGCAGGGCGCGCTGCTCGACAACGACGTGGGCACGTACCCGTTCGTGACCTCGTCGAACACGATTGCCGGCGCCGCGGCGGTGGGCACCGGCCTCGGACCGCGCGACATCCACAAGGTGCTCGGCATCGTGAAGGCCTACACGACCCGCGTCGGGGCGGGGCCGTTCCCGACCGAACTGTTCGACGAGACCGGCGAACACCTCTCGCGCGTCGGCCACGAATTCGGCGCCGTCACCGGCCGGCCGCGTCGCTGCGGGTGGTTCGACGCGGTGGCGCTGCGCCGCGCGGTGCTGCACAACAGTCTGTCGAGCCTCGGCGTCACCAAGCTCGACGTGCTCGACGGCCTCGACACCCTGCAGATCTGCACCGGTTACCGCATCGACGGCGAGGTGCACGAGCAGCCGCCGCTGCTGCCACACCGGTTCTCGGAGTGCGAGCCGGTCTACGAGACCCACCCCGGCTGGAAGGACCCGACCAGCGGCATCACCGATTTCGCGAAGCTGCCCGAGAACGCCCGCCGCTACCTTGCGCGCATGGAGCAGCTCGCCGGAGTGCCGATCGACATCGTTTCGACCGGCCCCGATCGCGCCGAGACGATCGTCCTGCGCCATCCCTTCGAGTGACGGAATCGACGAGCACGACCATGAAGCCCTACGAATCCCCCTGGATGGACGACGACCTGCGGATGCTGCGCGAGGCCGTGTCGCGCTTCGTCGAGACCGAAATGCTGCCGCACGAGGCGCAGTGGCGTAAGCAGAAGCACGTCGATCGCGCCACGTGGCGCAGGACCGGCGAGGCCGGGTTCCTGCTGATGGACGTGCCGGGCGAGTACGGCGGCGGCGGTGGCGACTTCCGCCACGAGGCAGTGCTGTACGAGGAGTGCAACCGCCGCGGACTCTCGGGCTTCGGCCAGGGCGTGCACAGCATCGCCGCGCACTACGTGCTGAATTACGGCACCGAGGAGCAGAAGCAACGCTGGTTGCCGCGCATGGCGAGTGGCGAACTCATCGGCGCCATCGCCATGACGGAGCCGGGCGCCGGCTCGGACCTCAAGGGCATCCGCACCCGCGCCGTGCGCGAGGGCGACGAGTACGTGATCAACGGCTCG
>JAGVUU010000098.1 GCA_019136105.1 Gammaproteobacteria bacterium | reverse complement strand
AACGCGAGCAGTGGCAGTAGTACATGCGCAGGGCGGGGCCATCGATCTCATAGGCGACGTCGCCGCAGAGGCAACTGCCGTGGGCGACGCCTTGCTTCGCTGCGACCGGTTCGCGCGGCGTCGAGGCCATGCCGAACTCGGGCGGATATTCATCGAATTGCGGCAGGTCGTCCGTGATCGCGTACCAGCTTGCCTTCGAGGCCACGAACATGTGCTTGGTGGGGCGGATGCCGAGGTCACCCTCGAGGTTGCCGGCCGGCGCGATCACCAGGCCCGACACCTCGTCGAGCATCGGCGCGACCGAGCCGCAGACGCGGCAGAAGTCGCGGTGCCCCTTCCCGGAAGACTTGTAGGCCCCGAGCGTCGAGGTGTCGCTGGTCCAGCGGAAGCCGCTCGCTGGTGCGGCCGCCCAGGTGGCGAACGGCGTGCCGTGGTGCTTGCGGCACATCGAGCAATGGCAGTGCAGCAGGTCGATGAAGGGTCCGTCGACCTGGTAGCGGAGGGCTCCGCAAAGGCAGCGGCCTTCGGTCATGGGGAACTCCTGCGTTACCGCGGCGTCACGAGGCCCGTACCATATGACGCAGTCGGTCGGTGCGCCAGCGCGACGCGCGTGCGCAGGATTTCCGCGAGGCGCCGCGCGCCGGGCCCGGCCGTGTCGGCGTCGGCGAAGATCAGGTAGAGGGTCACAAAGCGTTCACGGCCCTCGGCGAGCGGCAACGGCACGAGTGCGCCGGAGGCGAGTTCCTCGCGGATGTTCTCCTCCGGGTACCACGCGTAGCCGAGCCCCATGCGTGCCGCGCGGATCGACGTGGCCTTGTGGGACACGGTCCAGCGTTGTTCGTTGAGCCAGCTGCCGCCGCTGCGGCTGCGTGCAGCGCCCGAATCGCGTACCACGAGGTGGCGGTGGTGGCGCAGGTCGTCGAGCGTGAGCGTGCGGCCGAGCCTGTGCAGCGGGTGCGACGGAGCAGCAGCGCATACGAAGCGCACCTGCATCAGGGGGTCGCCGAGGAATCCGCCGGGAACCACACCGCCGATCGCGAGATCCACGCGACCTTCGGTGAGCGCCTCGTCGGTGCCGCCGAGCACGGATTCGATGAGTTCGATGCGCGTTTCCGGTTGCTCGCGGCTGAAGTCGGCGAGGCACTCGAGCAGCAGCCACGTGGGAAAGACGATGTCCACCGCCAGGCGGATCTCGGGTTCCCAGCCACGCGCGAGGTCGGCGGCCGCACGTTCGACGCGCGCCGCCTCGTCGAGCAGCGCCTTGCCGCGGCGGAAGAGGGCCTGGCCCGTCGGGGTGAGGATGGCCTTGCGGCCCTGCAATTCGAAGACCTTTACGCCGAGCAGTTCCTCGAGCTTCTTGATCGTGTAGGTGACCGTCGACTGCGTGCGGTGCAGGCGCGCCGAGGCCTGCGCGTATCCGCCGGCCTCGACGACCGCGACCAGCGCGGCCCATTGATCCAGCGTGATTCTGGGTGAAGACATATCGAATCAATCGATCAAAAGACCCGAAAATATCGTCTTTTTAATTAAATGGATAGATGGAAAATGGCTCCCACTTTGATTTACCCCTTTCCACGGAGCCTCCGATGCACACCGTCCTCCAGATCAACTCGAGCCTGTTCGGCGAGACTGGCCAGTCCTCGAAGCTCGCTGCCCAGTTCGCTGCCTCTCTTGCCGCCTCGACGGGCGCGAGGCTCGTGGTCCGTGACCTCGCGAGAAACCCGGTGCCCCACCTGACCGCCGAGCGAGTCACGGCGTTCGCGACGCCGGCTGCGGAGCGCAGCCTCGACCAGCAGCGCCACGTGGCGGAGTCCGATGCGCTGATCGAAGAACTGCGTGCGGCGGACACCGTGGTGCTCGGCCTGCCGATGTACAACTTCGGCGTGCCCTCGACCCTCAAGGCGTACTTCGATCACCTCGCGCGCGCCGGCGTGACGTTCCGCTACACGGCCGAAGGCCCGGTGGGCCTCCTCACTGGCAAGCGCGTGTTCGCCTTCGCGACGCGCGGCGGCCGCCACGCCGGCACGGCAACGGACCTGCAGACCGCGTACGTGCGACAGTTCCTCGGCTTCATCGGCCTGCGCGACGTCGAGTTCATTTACGCTGAGGGCCTCGCGCTCGGCCCGGAGCAGCGCGAGCAGGCGTTGGCGGCGGCCACGGCGCGCATCGAGCAACTCGCGGCCTGACGGAGGATGACAGCATGGGTACACGCAAACTGCAGGCAGTAATCGACTCGATGGCGGCGTCCGACGGCGCCGGCGTGAAGCTGCGCCGCAGCCTCGGCAGCCGGCCCAACCAGCGCTTCGACCCGTTCCTGATGCTCGACGAGTTCTTCTCGGACGACCCGAACGATTACCTCGCCGGGTTCCCGTCGCACCCGCATCGCGGCTTCGAGACCGTCACCTACATGCTCGATGGCCGCATGCGCCACGAGGACGTGTTTGGCAACCGGGGCGACCTCGGGCCGGGTGATGCGCAATGGATGACGGCGGGGCGGGGCATCATTCACTCCGAGATGCCGCAGCAGGCCGAGGGCCGGATGCGCGGCTTCCAGTTGTGGATCAACCTGCCGGCGCGCGAGAAGATGAAGCCGGCGGCGTGGCGCGACATCCCGTCACGCGACATTCCCACGGTGGCCCTGGAGAACGGTGGCGAACTGCGTGTGATTGCCGGCGCGTTCGAGCAGGCGGGCGTGGTGACGGCAGGCCCCGTGCGCGGGCTCTCGACCGAACCCATGTACTACGACGTGCGTCTCCGGGCCGGCACGAGCCTCGTCATCCCGACGCCGGCCGGGCACAACGCATTCATGTACGTGTACGAGGGCGCGGCCACGGTGGGCGAAGATGCGCGCCACCTGCCGTTCCGCTCGGCGGGCCTGTTCACACCTGGTGAGTCCGTGCGCGTGACGGCTGGCGAGGCCGGCGTGAAGTTGCTGTTCCTGGCCGGCAAACCGATCGGCGAGCCGGTGGTGCAGTACGGTCCGTTCGTGATGAACACGCCCCAGGAGATCATGCAGGCGATCGATGACTACAACGCCGGCCGCCTCGCCGTGGCGGGCTGAGTCGCCGCTACTCGCCCGTGCGGAACCGCGCCCAGATGCGGTTCTCCTCGCGGCTCTGCGCCTGTGAGCGCGCGCGCAGGGGTTGCAACCGCTCGCGCAGTTCCGCCGGCGGATAGACGCCGGGATCGTCGCGCAGCGATGCGGCCACGAGTGGCGTTGCCGCGGCATTCATGCTCGCGCTGCCGATGTAGCTGGCGTTGCGCGCCGCGATGTCCGGCCGCAGCATGAACTCGATGAACGCGTGGGCGGCCTCGGGGTGCGGAGCGTCGGCTGGGATGGCCAGCGAGTCGAACCATGCGACCGAGCCTTCCTTCGGCACGACGTAGCGGAAGTCCGCCGTGACGCCGGCTTCGCGGGCGCGGTTGCGCGCCACCTGCACGTTCGTGCTCCAGGTGACCATCAGGCAGATCGTGCCGCCGGCGAGGTCGTTGATCTGGTTGCCGGTGTCGATCTTGCGCAGGTGCGGCCGGATAGCGAGCAGCGAACGTTCGGCCACCTGCAGCTGCTCCGGCGTCGGCCGGTTCGCGTCGTGGCCGAGCCACGCGAGCACGGTGCCGATGACGTCGCTCGGCGAATCGACGACCGACACCCCGCAGCCGCTCGGGCGCTGCACGTTCGCCGGGTCGTACACGAGCGACCAGCTGTCGGTCGGTGCATCGGGTGAAACCTCCCGCAGCCTGCTCTCGTCGTAACCGATCCCGACCGTGCCCCAGGTGTAGCCGACCGCATGGGCGTTGCCGGGGTCGTACTGCGCGAACTTCGCCATCAGCTCCGCATCGAGATTGCCGCGGCCCGGCAGCTGCCGCAGGTCGAGCTTGCGGAAGGCGCCCGCCGGCACCAGCCGTTCGAGGAAATGACCGCTCACCACGACCACGTCGTAGCCCGAGCGGCCGGCGAGCAGCTTGGTCTCGAGCATCTCCTGGCTGTCGAAGATGTCGTAATTGACGTGGATGCCCGTGGCGGCCTCGAACTCCCCGATCACGCCCGGGGCGATGTAGTCACCCCAGTTGTAGACGTTGACGGTCTTCGGCACGGACGGTTGGCCGGCAGGCGCCGCATCCGCGCCCTCGGGCGCCGGCGGTCGGCCGCAGGCCGCGAGCAGGATCGCTGCCATCAGCAGCGGAAGCATGGTCTTGTGAGGCATGTCCTCTGCGGTCGTCCGGGGCTCCGGCGGCAGCTTACGTGTATTCCACCGCTGAGCAAGCGCCGGCCCCGACGCAGAATAGGCGCCACCAGGGGCAGTGGACCTGCCCGTCGTGTGGACGGCGCCATGAGTCACAAGCACGAACAACTGCTCAGGACGATTTTCCACGACCCGATCAGCTGCAACATCCACTGGCGGGAGATCGAGTCGCTGCTCGGTCACGTGGGTGCCCACATCGAGCAACTCTCCGGTGCGCGCATCCGCGTCAAGCTGAACGGTGCCGAGGGCATCCTGCACCGGCCGCACCACGGCAATACCCTCGACCGCAGCGCGGTCCGGCACCTGCGCGAGTACCTCGCACACGCCCGGATGACGCCGTCGCAGTACGAGGAGGGGCGGCAGCCGCAGCACTAGGCGCCGGCCAGTTCATTAGAAGACGCTCATGAATGCTGCGGTGCGGCGCCGCGGCAGCCTTGCGCGCCGGCGTGATTTGCCATCAAATGTCGGCGGCATCACGACGCGTACGGGGGAGAGATGGACCGCCGCAAGTTCCTTTCGAGGACGTCGGGCACGATCGTTGGCGGCCTGCTGCTGCCGCGACTCGGGATCGCCACTGCGTCGGCGGACGAGTTGCCGGCCGGCACAGTCGCCTCGAGTGCACTCGACACGCTGCCAGGCAAGCGCCCGCTCGTGAGGCGCACGTTCCGTCCGCCGAATTTCGAAACTCCGGTCGAACTGTTCCGCGAGGCATACACCCCCAACGACGCGTTCTACGTGCGCTGGCACAGTGCCGTGCCCGAGGTGGCGCTCGCCGACTGGCGGCTGCGCATTGGCGGCCCGGCGGTGCAGAAGCCGCGTGAGTACACTCACGACGAAATCGTGCGCAAGTTCAAGCGCGCCGAAGTCACCGCCGTCAACCAGTGCTCGGGCAACCGGCGCGGCCTGTTCGCGCCGCACGTCCCCGGCGTGCAGTGGGGATTCGGCGCCATGGGCAACGCCGTTTGGGCCGGCGTGCGCCTGAAGGACGTGCTCGAGGACGCCGGGCTCGCCGCGAACGCGCTCGAGGTCGTCGCCAACGGCAGTGACGCCGCCATGCTCACCGGCCCGGATTTCGTGAAGAGCCTTCCGATGTGGAAGGCGCTCGACCCGGACACGCTGCTCGCGTTCGAGATGAATGGCGAGCCGCTGCCGGCGCTCAATGGCGGGCCCGCGCGCATCGTCGCGCCGGGCTGGACGGCAACCTACTGGATCAAGGCCGTCGCGGACCTGACAGTGAGCGACAAGCCGTTCGACGGCTTCTGGATGAAGACCGCGTACCGCGTGCCGAGAGGCATGTTCGGCGACAGCGGCTTCCAGTCGCAGGACACCGAACAGAATTCGCCGATCACCTCGATCAAGGTCAATTCGCTGATCGTCACGCCGGCGCCCGGGGCGACGTTGCCGGCTGGCCGGCGCACGGAGGTGATGGGCATCGCCTGGGATGGCGGGTCCGGCATCCGCAAGGTCGAGGTGTCGCTCGACGGCGGGGCGAGCTGGCGCGACGCGAAGCTCGGCCGCGACCTGGGACGCTATTCGTGGCGGCAGTGGCGCTACGACTTCAAGCCGCAGGCCGGTCCGGTGACCGTGCTCGCCCGCGCGGTGGCGCGCGACGGTGCGACGCAGACCGAGAAGCTCGTGCACAACCCGGCGGGCTACCACCACAACGTCGTGCAGAGGGCCGACTACCATGCAGCGTAATGTGCGCGCCGCCCTGGCGGGAGTGGTGATGGTGCTGGGCGTGGCGTCCGCGCATGCCGACGAGTCGAGCGTGCAGCTCACGCAGGCCGACGGGGTCGAGCGCGTGCAGGCGTCCTGCGCGATCTGCCACAGCCTCGACTACATCGTCATGAACTCGCCGTTCCAGGACCGGGCGGGCTGGGACAAGACCGTCACGAAGATGGTCAAGGTGATGGGCGCGCCGCTCACGCCCGAGGATACGGCGGCGATCGTCGACTACCTGGCGGCCAATTACGGCAAGCCTCAGTAGAGCACGGACACCAGCGTAAAGCTGACCACGCCCACCAGCAGGGCCGAGAACAGCCCGACCATGAGCGGCTTGAGCCCGATGGCGCGCAGGCCCTTGATGCTCGTGCCGAGGCCGACTGCCGCCATGGCGATGGCGAGGCAGTAGGTCGCCACCTGCTTCAGGAACCCGACGATCGCCTTCCACTGGGCCGGCTCGAACACGCCGAATGCGCGGTCACCCATGTCGCCGACGGTGCGCAGCAGGCTCATTGCCGCGAAGCCGACGATGAACAGCGGGATCATCGTGTACCACTTCGGCGCCTGACCGCCTTCGCTCGAACGGCGGTGGTAGAGCACCGCCATGGCCGGGATCACCACGAGCATGCTCAGGTTGCGCACCAGCTTGGTGACGGTGGCGACGTCGAGGGCCTGGGGGTCGCCGAACGCTTCCTGGTACACCAGACCGGCGCCCGCGACCTGCGCGGTCTCGTGCACGGCCGTGCCGAGGAACATGCCTGCCGCGAAGGGATCGCCGCCGAACAGCCAGTGGGCCGCGAAGGGGTAGGCGAGCATTGCCGCCACGCCGAACAGCGTGATGCAGGCCACCGCGTAGGCGGTCTCGTCTTCCTTGGCGCCGATCGTCGGCGTCATGGCGACGATGGCGGTGGCGCCGCAGATGCTGGTGCCCACGCCGATCAGCGTGCCGAGCCGGTCGGTGAGCCCCACGCGCCGGCTGACGTACGTGACGATTGCGATGGCCGCGATGATGGTGCCGATGATCACCGGCAGCGCCTTGAGCCCGATTGCGCCGGCCTCCACGATCGACAGGCGGATGCCGAGCAGCACGATGCCGAGGCGCAGGATGCGCAGCACCGAGAACTTGATGCCCGGGCGCAGCACCTCGGGCAGCTTGAACAGGTTGTTGACGAGGATGCCGAGCAGGATCGCCATCATGATCCCGCTGATCGACCCCTTCTGGAGCCCGAGAGCCGGGGCGATGATCCCGGCGAGGTACTCGCCGAGCAGCGCAAGGAGCAGGGCGAGCAGGAATCCCCAGATGGCGTTCATGTGGCGTCTCTTCGCAATGCGGACGTAACGACGCGGCCCGCATCACCGCGGGCCGCGCCGTGCGGAGTCGGGATTACCGCTTCCAGCTGTAGCTGAGTTCGAGTTCGACCTGCTGCATCTGCAGCGTGACCCGCTGCGTCGGGTCGAAGTTCTGTGGGCCCCTCAGCGTGACCTCGGGCGCGTACATGAACGAGAAGTTCACCTCGTTGCCGCTATCGAGCTTCTGCGTGAAGCCCACGGTGAAGTGTTCCTCCATCACGCCCGGCGCGAGGATGTTGAAGGTCATCTCGCTCTTCGGGATCGGCTGGTTGGTCGTGCTGAAGCCGGCGCGCCAGGTCCAGGTGTCGGTGTAGTCCCAGGCGGCGCCGAACTTGTAGACCCGCATGTCGTCCCAGCCGAAGCCTGCGCCGCGGTTGCCGCCGAGGCAGCCCTCGAGATCCGGTCCGCCGAGGATCGGGCAGTTGAACAGCCCCTCGATGCCGTTGCTGACCGACTTCGCGTCGCTGTACTTGATCTCCTGCACGTCGATCATGAGCGTCAGGGCATCGTTCGGCCGCACCGCCATGCCGATGGTCCACGTGGAGGGCATGTCGAAGCCGCCCTGCTCGGCGAAGAGGTCGGCGTAGTCGCTGAACTCCGACATGGACATCTTGCTGGTGTAGGCCGCCGCGAAGCTGATCTCGTCGGTCAGGTTCCATTGCAGGCCGACCGAACCGCCGTAGCCGTAGGACATGTCGTGTCCGTTGTCCGAGAGGTCTTTCGGCATCTGCGTCATGCCGCTCGCGACGAACGTGCGGGTGAACGGCGCGAAGTTGTCGAGTCCGCGCGCCTCGAAGCGCTGGATGGCGGCGATCGCCGAGACGCCGAGCGAAAGCTTGTCGCCGAACTTGTGCGCGTACGTCAGGTTCAGGAAGCCCTGCATCAGGTCGACGCCGGTCGTGCCGTCGCCGAACGTGCCGGGCAGGGTCACGGGGCTGGTCACGCTCGGGTTCATGCCGAAGTACGGGTCGTACGTGACCGAGCCGCCTTCCCACTTGGTGTTCATGCCGCCGCGCGCGTAGAAAGCGGCCGCCACGTGATCGGCGTCGGTGAGCGCCCAGTTCATCGCGATGTGCGGGATCGGGAAGAACTCGTTCTGGCTGGCGATGTCGTTCGGGCCGACCGTGAGCAGGCACTGTCCGGGGGCGAAGCAGGCGCCCGGAGCCTGGCTGGCGGAGGTCGAGTACTGGCGCATCGGGCTGAAGATCGCCAGGCCGGCGTCGATGCTCTCCGGCACGAACGCGATGCCGGCCGGGTTGGTCGCCATGACCAGGATTTCCTGCGGGTCGGCGCTGCCGGCGCCGGCCTGGCCCTTGCTCTTGGTGCCCATGCCGTGCATGTAGTAGCCGTTCGTGGCGGACGCGCCACCGGCCGCCAGCGCCAGTGCAATCCCGAGACCCAGAGCCGTACGCATGCGAGTGTTCATCGAGCCCCCAAATGGCCGCGCGGCGGCCGCTCCCAGAAAGATTAGATAGTTCTAAATTGTCCGCCTGCGACCACCTGCGCGGTCTAAGGGGTTGCCGCAGGGCTGCTGTTGCGCGACGGCAACAGCGGCCCCGGCGGCGTCAGGCCTTGCGCTTGAGCACGAACCGGAAGACGTTGCCTTCCGTGGACTGCTCGATGAGCTCGTGGCCGGTGGTGCGGCTGAACGCCGCGAAATCCTTGACGGCGCCCGGGTCGGTGGCGAGCACCTCGAGCGTGCCCCCGGCGGGCAGGGCGGTGATGGCCTTCTTGGCCTTGAGGATGGGCAGCGGGCAGTTGAGGCCCTTGGCGTCGAGAGTCTGGTCGGCCATGTGTCTTCCTCAGATGAACAGGTTGATGTCGGACTGCGTGGCGACCTCGATGTAGGTCGCGGCGCCGCCGAGCTCGATGCCGGGGATCATGTCGTCGAGCGTGTACTCGAACAGGTCCATGGTCATCTGGCAGGCGATCATGCGCACGTCGGACTCGAGCGCGAGCGAGCGCAGTTCCTCGAAGGACGCGACGCCCTTCTTCTTCATCATGTCCTTCATCATCATGGATGCGCCGGCGTCCACGCCGGGGATCATGGACATGACGTTGGGCATGCCCATGTGCCCGCCCATCATCGGCATCTTCATCGCCGGGTTGCCGAGCGGCGACATGCGCAGCTTGGGGTCCTTGAGCAGCAGCGTGAGGCCGTAGAACGTGAAGAACAGCGTCACGTTCAGGCCCATGGCCGCGGCGGTCGTCGAGAGGATCATCGGCGGGTAGGCCCAGTCGAGCGTGCCCTTGGTGACGATGATGGACATGCTCTGGGTGCCGGATGCGTCGGCCATGTGCGAAACCCCCAATCGAATTGTCGTGTGGTCGGACGCGCCGGAAATTAACAGAGATCCCTTT
>JAGVUU010000141.1 GCA_019136105.1 Gammaproteobacteria bacterium | reverse complement strand
TGATCGGCATCGCGGCCTGGAGCCTGCGCTTCCGCTACTGGGCGTGGCGGGTCGCGGTCGATGACCCGCTGCCGACGCCCGACGTGCAGGTGTTCGCGCTGTATCACCCGGCTGACGGTGCGCACGCCGTGCCGGACTCGTTCGGCCTCAGCAAGGGCCTGATGGCCCTCGCCCACCTGTATGCCGGCGCGAATGCGCACGGCAGCAACCAGGTGGTGGTGGCGCACGAGCTGCTGCACACGCTCGGCGCGAGCGACAAGTACGACCGCGCCACCGGCCTGCCCCTTGCACCCGATGGCCTCGGCGATCCGGCGCAGTCACCGCTGCATCCCCAACGCTACGGCGAGATCATGGCGGGGCGGATCGCGACCGGCGCGGGCACCGCGATCATTCCGGAGAGCCTCGACCCGATGGTCGTGGGCCCCGCGAGCGCACGCGAAATCGGGTGGCTGCGATGAGCGCCCGGCTCGCCGACCCCGTGCTCGCATGCCGCGGCCTGACCGTGCGCGTGCCGGGCCGCGAGCTCGTGCGCGATTTGCACGCCGCGATCCGCCCGGGCCGCGTGCTCGCCCTCCTCGGGCGCAACGGCGCGGGCAAGAGTTCGCTGCTGCACGTGCTGGCCGGCATCGCAGCGCCCGCGGACGGTGAGGTGCTGTTCGCGGGCCGTCCGGTTGCGGCCTGGCCGCGCCGCGACCTCGCCCGCCAGCTTGGGCTTCTCATGCAGGCGAGCGAGGACCCGTTTCCCGGCACCGTGCTCGACACGGCCCTGGTGGGGCGCCATCCGCACATCGACTTCTGGCAGTGGGAAAGCGACGCGGACCGCGCGGTGGCACGCCGGTGTCTCGCGGCCATGGACCTCGCGGGCCTCGAGGCGCGCGACATTGGCACGCTCTCCGGCGGCGAACGGCGGCGCCTCGCCATCGCCACGGTGCTCGCGCAGGACCCGCAGGTCTTCCTGCTCGACGAGCCGATCCAGCAGCTCGATCCGCAGCACGAACTCGACGTGCTGCGCCGTTTTCGCGCATTGGCCGGGGCGGGCCGCACGGTCGTGCTGAGCTTGCACGACCCGGGCCTTGCCGCGCGCTTCGCCGACGACGTACTGCTGCTGTTCGGCGATGGCCGCTGGCGGCTCGGTCCCGTGGGCGACACGTTGCACGAAGCGGCGATCGGCGAGCTCTACGGCATCACCGTGAAGGAACTTTCCTGGCATGGCGGCCGCACGTTCGTGCCGGCCTGAACCGCAACCGCATCCGGTCTCCTGGGGAACTCCACGTGAACGCTTCGACCCACAATGCCTCCGCCACGCCGCTCGTCACGCAACTCGAGAGCATCGTCGGGGCGGCTCGAGTCCTCACCTCCGACGAGGACCGGCAGTTCTTCTCCCAGGACATCGCCGGCCCGCGCGCGCACGTCGCAGCCTGCGTGGTGCAGCCGCAGTCGGTTGCGGAACTCGCCGCCGTGGTGGCAGCCGCAGCGGCCGCGGGGCACGCCGTGGTACCGCGCGGCGGCGGTTCGTCATACACCGGCGGATACGTGCCGCCGCGGGACGCGTGCGTCGTGATCGACACGCGCGGGCTGGCGCAGGTCGTCGAGGTCAACACCGCCGACATGTACGTGACGGTCGAAGCCGGCTGCACATGGCAGGCGCTGCTCGCCGCGCTGGAGCCGCACGGCGTACGCACGCCGTTCTGGGGGCCGCTCTCCGGCGCAACGGCAACGGTGGGCGGCAGCCTGTCGCAGAACGCGATCCTGTGGGGCTCGGCCCGCTACGGCGTGTCGGCGGAATCGGTGCTGGCGCTCGAAGTGGTGCTCGCGGATGGGTCGGTCCTGCGCACGGGCGCGGCAGCGGGTGCACACGCGCGGCCGTTCTTCCGTTACTACGGCCCCGATCTCACCGGCCTGTTCCTCGGCGACACGGGTGCGCTCGGCATCAAGGCTCGCGCCACCCTGCGGCTGATCCGCCGCCCCGACTGGGTCGAGACTGCATCGTTCGGCTTCGGGACGCACGAGCAGATGGCGGGGGCGATGACCGCCATCGCACGCGAAGGGCTGGTGTCGGAGTGCTTCGCCATGGACCCGGTGCTGACCGCGCAGCGCATGAAGCGCGCCGGCCTCGCGCAGGACCTCAAGGCGGTCAGGGGCGTGATCATCTCGGCGCGCGGACTCGCCGCGGGCCTCAAGGAGGCGGCGAAGGTCGCGCTCGCAGGACGCGATTTCCTCGAGCATGCGCCGTACTCGATGCACGTCGGCACCGAAGGCCGCACGCAAGCCTCGGTAACGGATGCGCTCGCGGAAGTGCGGCGCATCGTGGCTGCGCACGGCGGCAGCGAGGTCGAGAACACCGTACCGAAGGTGTTGCGCGGCATGCCGTTCGTGCCGATGTCGAGCGCGATCGGGCCGTCAGGAGAGCGCTGGCTCCCGGTGCACGCGCTGGTGCCGCTCTCGGACGCCGCGGCTGCATGGTCGGCGGTGCGCGCACTGTTCGACTCGCGGCGCGCCGACCTCGAGCGGCTCGGCGTGCAGATCGGCGTGCTCACGGCCATCGTCGGCTCGAACGCGTTCGTGCTCGAACCGGTGTTCTACTGGCCGGCACCGCGCACGCTCTACTACCAGCGGGTGCTCGATGAGGCCACCCGGGCCAGGTTCGAGGATTTCCCGCCGAGCCCTGCTGCCGAGGCGCTGGTGATGGAACTGCGCGGCCAGTTGACGCAGCTCTTCATGGAGCGCGGCGCTGCGCACCTGCAGATCGGCCGCACCTATCGCTACCGCGAGGGAATGCGCGCCGAACCCGCGCGGCTGCTCGAAGCGATCAAGCGCGCCGTCGACCCTGACGGCGTGGTGAACCCGGGCTCGCTCGGGATCCGCTGAGCGCCGCGTCAGCCGCGGATCGCCCCGAGCACGGCATCGTGCAGGCGGCCGTTGGTCGCCAGCACCGTGGTGCTCGTCAGCGTGAGCGGCCGGCCATCGAGATCGGTGAAACGGCCGCCGGCCGCCTCGACGATCACCGCACAGGCCGCGATGTCGAGGATGTTCACGTCGGACTCCACCACCGCATCGATCTTGCCCGCGGCGAGCAGGTGGTAGTGCAGGAAATCGCCGTAGCCGCGGATCCGGTTCAGGCGCCCGACGAGGCGGCCGAACGCGGGCCACTGCGGGCCGGTCGCAAGAGTCTTTAGGTTGCCCGTCGACAGCGCGGCGCCTTCGATCGTATCCACCTCGCTCACGCGGATCGGCGCATCGCCGATCCACGCCCCCACTCCGACCTCGCCATACGCGAGTTCGCCGTACGCGGGCGCGGACGACACGCCGACCACCAGCCGGCCACGGTGCATCAGCGCGATCTGCGTCGAGAACATCGGGTACTCGCGCACGAACGCCTTGGTGCCGTCGATCGGGTCGACGAGCCACAGGTACTCGGCGTCGAGCGCGCTCTGGCCGGTCTCCTCGCCGTAGAAGCCGTGGTCCGGGAAGCGCGCGGCCAGGATCGCGCGGATGACCTTCTCGGTCTCGACGTCGGCCTCGGTGACCGGCGTCTTGTCCGCCTTGATCGTCACGGCGAGGTTCGACTGGTAGTAGCGGCGCACGACGTCGGCCGCCGCGCGGGCGGCCTCGAGGGCGGTGGAGAGGAAGGGCGAGTGGGCCATCGGAAAGGGAATAGGGAATAGGGAATAGGGAATAGGGAATAGGGATAGTTTGCACTGGCGGCGTGCTTGACACACCCTCCCCCCTTGCCTACCGTGCTCGCACCGAGAGGTGATCCCGCGCGGCTCGCGCGGGAGAACGGGAAGCCGGTCCAATGCCGGCGCTGCCCCCGCAACGGTAGTCGAGTCGAGCCTGCATCGCCCGGAGCAATCCGGCACCCACTGCGAGCATCGCGGGAAGGGGATGCGGGCGGGACCTGGGGAAGGTCCACTCGAAAGCCCGGAGACCGGCCTGTCGGACGAGACCAGCCTCGCGGAGGGCGAGCGGCCGGGTTCCGCGCCCTTACGCGCCTCCCTGCCACTCCCTCGCACGCGGCTGGATGCCAACGAGCCCGCATGGGCGTGCACGGGGTCCTGCATCGATGAGTCGTTTCTTGCTGCTGCTGGCTGGCGCCGCGTGCGCCACGGTGGCGTCCGCGTCCGATTCCGTTCCCAATCCCGACCACCTGGTGGTCACTGCCACCCGCATCCCGACGCCGATCGACGAGGTGCTCGCGCCCGTCATCGTCATCGATCGCGCTGCGATCGAGCGCAGCGCGGCGACTGACGTCACCGAGCTGCTGCGCTTCCACGCCGGCCTCGACCTCAGCCGCAACGGCGGCCCCGGCCAGACCACGGCCATCTTCATCCGCGGCGCCGAGAGCAACCACACGCTGGTGCTCGTCGATGGCGTGCGCATCAACCCGGGCACCATCGGGCTCGCAGCGCTGCAGAACATCCCGCCCGGCATGGTCGAGCGCATCGAGGTCGTGAAGGGCCCGCGCTCCGCGCTCTATGGCACCGACGCGATCGGTGGCGTGATCAACGTGATCACGCGCCGCGGGGCGCGCGACGGCTGGTCGGCCGAGGTCGGCTACGGCGACTACGACACCACGCAGGCGAGCCTCGGCGGCGGCTTCGCGGCCGGCCCGCTCGAGATCGACCTCGGCGTGTCGTACGTCGACAGCGCGGGCTTCCCGACGCGCACCACCGACGACACCGATCGCGGCTACGACAACCTGAGCGCATCCGCGCAAGTGCGCGCCGACGTCGGCCCGGCCGAGGTCGCGCTGCGGCACTGGCGCGCCGAGGGCACGTCGGAATACTCCGACTTCTTCCTCACGCCGGTGGATCAGGACTTCGAGAACGCCACCACGTCGCTTTCGGTCGCCTGGCCAGTGGGCGACGCAATCCGCGTCGAAGCCGGCGCGTCGCGGCTCGAGGATCGCATCGAACAGAACCAGTCGCCGGATTTCCTGCGCACGGTGCGCGACACGCTCGACGCCCAGGCCGACTGGCGCGCGTCGGATGCGCACACGTTCGCAGCGGGCGCGCAGTTCTCGAGCGAGGACGCGAGCAGCGAGTCGTTCGCCGACCGCATGAGCGCCGTGACCGACATGCTGACCCTTTTCGTCCAGGACCAGTTCGAGCGGGGACCGCACCGCGCGCTCGCGGCGCTCGGCTACACGGACCACGAGACCGCCGGCGACGCGGTCACCTGGAACCTCGAGTACGGCTACACGTTCGCGGGCCGCACCCTGCTTTACGGCCTCGCCGGCACCGGCTTCCGCGCACCCGACGCGACCGATCGCTACGGCTTCGGCGGCAATCCCGACCTCGAGCCCGAGCGCTCGCAGTCGCTCGAGGCCGGCGTGCGGCATCGCTTCAACGAGCGCCACGCCGTGTCGGCCGGCGTCTTCCGCAACGACATCGAGGACCTGATCGAGTTCGTCACGTTGTCGTACGACCCGTTCGTCGGCGAGAACCGCAACGTGGACGAGGCGCGCATCGAGGGCGTCGAGGTCTCCTACCAGTACGACGCGGCGCCGTGGCAAGTGCGCGTCGAGGCGATCCACCAGGATCCGCGCAACCTCGAGACCGACGACGTACTGCTGCGCCGCGCCCGCGACAGCGTGACGGTCTCGGCGCAGCGCGCTTTCGGACCCGTCGCCGTCGGGCTCGACGTGCTCGCTGCAGGGGAACGCAAGGACTTCGGCTGGCCGAAGCCGGTCACGCTCGACGGTTACGTGCTCGCGAACCTCACCGCACGCTGGCAGGTGAGCCGCACCGTCGCGCTCACGGGCCGCATCGAGAACCTGCTCGACGAGCAGTACGAGCTCGCGCACACGTTCAACACGCCGGATCGCGGCGTCTACCTGTCGGTGAGCTACGCGCCAGCCGGTCGCGCGACGGCCGCCATCGCCGCGCAGCGGCCGCGCGACCCGGGCGGCGCGCGCGGCGCATACTCCGCATCCGTGAACCGCTGAAGCGCAGGGAGCAGCCATGGGCCACCGACTGAGCAGGATCTACACGCGTACCGGCGACGACGGCAGCACCGGCCTCGGCGACGGCATGCGGGTGCCGAAGGAGCACCTGCGCGTCGAGGCGTACGGCACCGTGGACGAGGCGAACAGCGCGATCGGCGTCGTGCTCGCCACACCCGGGCTGCCTGCGCCCGTGCGAGATTGCCTCACCGACGTACAGCACGACCTGTTCGACCTCGGCGGCGAGTTGTGCATGCCGGGATACCGGGTGATCGGCGCGGGCGACGTCGAACGCCTCGAGCAGGCGCTCGACGCGTTCAACGCCGACCTGCCACCGCTCAAGGACTTCATCCTGCCGGGCGGCGGGCCCGCGGCGGCGGCTTGTCACCTCGCACGCACCGTGGCGCGCCGCGCAGAGCGGCGCGTGTGGGCACTGGCACGCGTGGAACAGGTGGCGCCCGAGGTGCCGCAGTACCTGAACCGTCTGTCCGACCTGCTGTTCGTGATCGCGCGCGTGCTGGCCCGCCACGAGAATGGCAGCGAGGTGCTCTGGCGTCACCGCCCGCGGTGAGGCGGCAGCCTGCTCAGGGCCGTGCCTTGCGCGGCTCGAGGCGACGGCGCGCGTCGTCGAGCGCGCCACACACCGACTCCACTCCCTTCACGAGCCGCGGCGACGCTCGCGCAACGGTATCGGACGGCATCGCATAGATCGTACCGTGGCGTACCGCGGCGAGCTGCGGCCAGCGTAGCCACTGCGCGCGCGGATCGGCGATCGTGTCGTCGGTGCTGAGAATCACCTGCGGGTCGCGCGCGAGCACCGCCTCCGCGTCGATCTGCGGCGCGATCTGCGGCAGGTCCGCGAACACGTTGCGGCCGCCGCACAACTCGACCACCTCGCTGATCACGTGACGGCCGCTCACCGTGAAGAGCGGTTCGTCGTCGATCTGCACGAACACCGTCACTGGACGGGAACCGGCGTGCTGCTGGCGCAGGCGGCGCACGTCCGCGTCGAACCGCGCGGCCACCGGCTCGGCGGTGGCGCGGGTCCCGGCGAGATCACCGACCTTGCGCAACGCGGCCGGCACGTCCGAAAGGCGGTACGTTGGCACCTCCACCACGTTGAGGCGCAGCGCCTGCAGCCGCTCGATGGTCGCGCGGGGCGTTCCGGAACTCCAGGCAAGCACCACGTCGGGACGCAGCGCGAGCACGCGCTCGAAATCCACGCGCCAACCGTCGCCCACGCGCGGCAGCGAGCGTGCCGCCTCCGGGTAGTCGCTGTACTCGACGGTGCCGACCAGGGCCTTGCCGGCGCCGGCCGCATAGGCGATCTCGGTGAGGTGTGGCGCGAGGCTCACGACGCGCGGTGCCGGTCCGGCACCTGCCGGCAGGCTGCACAGCGCGACTGCAAGCCACGCCAGTCGCCTCACGCGACGGATCCCACGAGCACCAGCGCAGCGATGACGGCGAGCCAGGTCCACGTGGAGCGCGACACGATGCGCCACGCGCCGCGGGCAGTCGCTGCGTCGAGGCCCTCGGGCGGCATGCCGGCGAGGCTCGGCTGCAACGACGCTTTGCCGACCCGTGCCAGCAGGCCCTCGCTCCGGTCGAGCACGCTCTCCGCGGCCTGGTCGACCGCGATGCGCCAGTTGCCGACCGCATCCTCGAAGCTGCCGGCGAGTGCGTACGTGCCGGCCGCAAGCCGTGCCGGGAGCCACGCGAGCAGCCCGTGCAGGATCGCGAGCGCACCGCCGAACGACTGCACCTCCGTGCCGCTCCGGGCAGCTTCGAACGCCGCCCGACGCCGCATCAGGTCGCTGACCCGGAACAGCCACGCACCCGCGGGGCCGAGCAGCATGAACCAGAAGATCACTCCGAAGATGCGGTTGTTGGCCTGGACGAAGATGGCTTCTTCCACAGCCTCTCGCAGCACGCTGCCGCGCCCGGCGGCATCGGCCTCGAGCAGTTCCTTCGCACAGCGGGCGGCTTCGTCACGATCACCCCGCTCGAGGGCCGCGACGTAGTCGTCCACTTCGTCGTTCAGGTCGCGCGGCCCGAACGAGAACAGCAGCACGAGCGCGGCAAAAGTGAGCTGCGGCAGGCCGAGCAGGTGCCCGCCGAGCGCGCCGTCGAGCAGCGCCACTGGCAACACGGGCAGGACGACGACGACCACCGCGGCGGCGATTCGCACCTCGCCGCTGCTGCGGCCCAGCACGCGTGCCGCCCAGTCGAAGTAGCGATCCAGCCAGCGCGGTTCGCGCAGGTGAAACAGGTGGGTGAGGCCGCGCTCGACGATCAGCGCCAGCAGCAGGGCAAGCAGGCTCATGCGGGGCGCACCTCGAGGTAATAGCGCAGCAGCGAGCGGAGCAGCGGCCAGTCGAAGGCGATGCCGGGATCGGACTTGCGGCCGGGCGCTACGTCGCTGTGCCCGACGATGGCCTCCGGCGACAGTCCCGGATACGCACGGCAGAGTTCCGTTGCGATCCGCGCCAGCGTGTCGTACTGGGCCGGCTCGTACGCCGTGGCGTCCGTGCCTTCGAGTTCGACGCCGATCGAGAAATCGTTGCAGCGCTCACGTCCGCGCCACTGCGAAGCGCCGGCGTGCCACGCACGGCGGTGAAACGGCACGTACTGCACGGCCGAGCCGTCGCGCCGTACCAGGACGTGCGCCGAGACGCGCAGACCGGCGATCGTCGCGAAATACGGGTGCTCGTCCGCCGGCAGCGCGTTGGTGAACAGGGCATCGATCCACGGGCCGCCGAACTCGCCGGGCGGCAGGCTGATGCCGTGCACGACCAGCAATTCCGGAGCCTGTCCCGGAGGCCGATCGTCGCAGTTGGGAGATTCCACCTGGCGCGCGCCGAGCAGGCGGCCCGTGACCGCGTCGACGCGCAGTCCAGCCAGGTCGGGAGCCCCGGTGAGGGTGCGCAGCATCTCGTAATGATGCCCCTTGGCCCGGTCGCCCGCCACACGCGTCGCGGCCGTCCGCAATGGGACTTAGAATCATATCGTCACCCCCGCCACGTACGTTCCATGGCCTCCTCGCTCGACCTCGCCCGCCGCGACCTGCAGACGGTCTGGCACCCGTGCACCCAGATGAAGGACCACGAGTGGCTGCCGATGATCCCCATCGTGCGCGGCGACGGCGCATGGCTGCACGACGCCGACGGGCGGCGCTACCTCGACGCGATCAGCTCGTGGTGGGTCAACCTGTTCGGCCACGCCAACCCGCGCATCGCGGCCGCGGTGTCGCACCAGCTCGGGCGCCTCGAGCACGTGATGCTCGCCGGATTCACCCACGAGCCCGCGATCGAGCTCGCCGAGCGGCTCACCGCGCTGGCTCCCGCCGGACTCACGCGCTGCTTCTACGCGGACAACGGCTCGAGCGCCATCGAAGTCGCGCTCAAGATGAGCTTCCACTACTGGCGCAACGCGGGGCGCACCCGCAAGCGCCGCTTCGTCACGCTCACCAACAGCTATCACGGCGAGACGCTCGGCGCGCTCGCCGTCGGCCACGTCGAGCTGTACCGCGAGATCTACCAGCCGTTGCTGATGGACGTGACCAGCGTGCCGTCCCCCGACTGCTACCTGCGCGAGGCCGGTGAAAGCTGGGAGGCGCACAGCCGCAGGATGTTCGCGTACATGGAAGAGACGCTGGCGCGGCACGCGCACGAGATCTGTGCGGTGATCGTCGAGCCCCTGGTGCAATGCGCCGGCAGCATGCGCATGTACCCTGCGACCGCCACGGCATGCACCTGATCGCCGACGAGGTCGCAGTCGGGTTCGGCCGCACCGGCACGCTGTTCGCCTGCGAGCAGGCCGGGATCACGCCCGACTTCCTGTGCCTGTCGAAGGGCCTCACGGGCGGGTTCCTGCCGCTTTCCGCGGTGCTCACCCGAGAGCCGGTGTACGAGGCGTTCTACGACGAATACGCGAGCCTGCGTGCATTCCTGCACTCGCACAGCTACACCGGCAACCCGCTCGCCTGCACCGCCGCGCTGGCAACGCTCGACATCTTCCGCGACGACGACGTGATCGCCCGCAACCGCCCGCTCGCGGCGCACCTGGGCCATCGCGCCGGCGGACTGGCCGAACTGCGCCACGTCGCCGAGGTGCGGCAGCAAGGCATGATCGTCGCGGTCGAGCTGGCGCGTGACGGCGACCGGCACCGGCCCTTCGACTGGCAGGAGCGGCGCGGCCTGCGCGTGTACCAGCACGGCCTGCGGCACGAGGCGCTGCTGCGGCCGATTGGCAACGTGGTCTACTTCATGCCGCCGTACGTCATCACGCCGGACGAGATCGACGCATTGGTGGCAACCGCCCGGGCCGGCATCGAGGCTGCGACATGCGACTGAACCGTGTCTTCGTCGGCTAACTTCTCTCCACGGGCGGCGAGGTGCCCCTGCCGGACGCAGCCGCCTACCACGTCGCCCGTGTGTTGCGGCTGCGCGCAGGTGCGCCACTCGTGCTGTTCGACGGCTCGGGCGCGGACTTCCGTGGCGAAGTCGTCGCGGTCGAGGGTGATCGGGTACGCGTGAGCGTCGGCGAGCGCTCGGCCGGCCTGCGCGAATCGCCCCTTGCCATCACGCTGGTGCAGGCCGTCTCGCGCGGCGAACGCATGGACTGGACCCTGCAGAAGGCGACCGAACTCGGCGTGAAGCGCATCCAGCCGGTGCTGTCGGCGCGGAGCGTCGTGCGCCTCGACGAGCAGCAGGCGGCGAAGAAGCTGCGCCACTGGCAGGCGATCGTGGCTGCTGCCTGCGAGCAGTGTGGCCGCAGCGTGCTGCCCGAGGTGCGCGCGCCACTCGACCTCGCGCGGTTCCTGGCCGAGTCGCC
>JAGVUU010000095.1 GCA_019136105.1 Gammaproteobacteria bacterium | reverse complement strand
GGGTTCACCGCCGGCATCGGCCTGATCATCTTCGTGGGCCAGTGGAAGGACTTCTTCGGCCTGCCGGCGCCTGCCGGGGCGCATTTCCACGAGCAGGTGCCGGCATTACTGATGGCGTTGCCCGGCCTGCATCCGGCGACGACGCTGCTCGCGACGGCGTCGCTGCTCGTCGTGATCTATGCGAGTCGCATTCCCGGGCTGAAGCGGATTCCAGGGCCACTCGCGGCGCTCATCTTCGCTACCGCGCTGCAGAGCATCTTCGCCTTCGACGGCGTGCGCACGATCGGCACTGCATTCGGCGGCGTGCCGTCGGGACTGCCCACGGTACAGGTGCCGGAGGTCACCGCAGCGCGCGTCATCGAGCTGATGGGGCCGGCGTTCACGATCGCCATGCTGTGCGCCATCGAGTCGCTGCTGTCGGCCGTGGTGGCGGACGGCATGGCCGGCACGCGCCACGACTCGAACCAGGAACTCGTCGGCCAGGGCCTCGCCAACATCGCTGCGCCGTTCTTCGGCGGGTTCGCCGCGACGGGGGCCATCGCCCGCACGGCGACCAACGTCCGCAATGGCGGGACGAGCCCGCTCGCGGGCATCGTGCACTCGATCACGCTGGTGCTGGTCATCCTGTTCCTGGCGCCACTCGCGGTGAACGTGCCGCTCGCGGCGCTCGCGGCGATCCTGTTCGTCGTGTCCTGGAACATGAGCGAGGTTCGGCACTTCGCGAACATGGTGCGGCGCGCGCCGCGGGCCGACGTGGCCATCCTGCTCGTCACGTTCGGGCTCACCGTGTTCGTCGACCTGGTCGTCGCCGTCAACATCGGTGTGATCCTGGCAACGCTGCACTTCCTGAGACGCATGTCCGCGAGTGTCGAGGTGCAGGCCGAGGGCGCGCAGGAACTGCACGAGGAACTGTCTGCGCGGGGTGCCGGGCCACTGCCGCCCGACGTGCTCGTCTACAAGGTCGAGGGCCCGTTCTTCTTCGGTGCCGTGGAGAACTTCGAGCGCGCGCTCAGCTTCACGCATACGGATCCGCGCGTGCTGATCCTGCGGCTGCGCTGGGTACCGTTCATGGACATCACCGGCGTGCAGGCACTCGAGGAGGCGATCGAGGACCTGCAACGTCGCGGCGTGCGCGTCATGATCACGGGCGCCAATCCGCGGGTGACCGAGAAGCTCGAAAGGGCCGGGGTGATCGGGATGATAGGCCGCGAGAACTTCTGCGCGAACATCATCGAGGCGCTCGACAAGTGCCGTGAGCCGGTGGCGCCGGAGCAGTCGTTGGCGTAAAAACACGGGGTGGCCCTCTCTCCGGGAGTACGCCGTGTACATTCCACCGGGATTTACCACCGTCACCCCGTACTGCTTCGTGGCCGACGCCGAGCGATTCGTGCGATTTCTGGTCGAGGGCCTGGGCGGGGTCGAGACCTGCCGCAGCCTGCGGCCTGATGGTCGCATCGCCAACGTGCAGGTGCGCGTCGGCGACTGCACGCTCATGGCGAGCGAGGCTAGCCCCCAGTACCCGCCGATGCCGGCTGCGTTCTACCTGTACGTCGCGGATGCCGACGCCTCCATGCAGCGTGCCCTGGCGCATGGTGCGGCCCTCGAGATGGAGGTGACCGACATGCCCTACGGCGACCGGCAGGGAGGCGCACGCGACCCGCACGGCAATCTCTGGTGGATCTCGCAGCGCGTCGTCGAGGAGCCCTACGCGCCGTGAGGCGCCGTGCGCGGGAGATCGGCATGGGATTCACCATAGGCCTCGCCACCGTCGCCGACGTGGATGGCGTTGCGCCGCTGTTCGACGCCTATCGGCAGTTCTACGGCCTGGCGCCGGATCCCGTGCTGGCGCGCCAGTTCATCGCAGAGCGGCTGTCGCGCGGTGAATCGGTCGTTCTGCTCGCGGAGCGTGCGGTCGGCGCGCCGCTCGGCTTCGTCCAGATGTATCCCACGTTCTCGTCACTACGCGCCGCGCGCACGTTCGTTCTCTACGACCTGTTCGTGGACCCCGCGGCTCGCCAGCGGGGCGTGGGCCGGTGCCTGATGGCGGCGGCCGCCGACGAAGCGCGGCGGCGCGGCGCGGTGTCGCTCGTTCTTTCGACCGCAAAGACGAACCGCAGCGCCCAGCGGCTCTACGAGTCGCTCGGGTGGGTGCGCGACGAGGACTTCTACGAGTACAACCTGGGTCTTTGATGCCGGGCGCCCGAGGGCGGCGCGGCGCTGGCTACAGCAGGTCCTTGAGCCGGAACCACAGCATTGCCAGCACCAGTGCCGGCGTGCGCAGTGCGCGGCCGCCCGGGAAGTCGCGGTGCTCGAGCTTCGTGAACAGGTCGAAGCGCTCGGCCTGGCCGGCGATCGATTCCGCCACGAGCTTGCCCGCCATGCCGGTCAGCGCAATGCCGTGGCCCGAGAATCCCTGCAGGTAGTACACGTTCGGGGCGAGCCGGCCGAAATCGGGCGCGCGGCTCATCGTGATGTCCACGTAGCCGCCCCACGCGTATTCGATCTGCACGTCGACCAGTTGCGGGAATACCTTGAGCATGCGCGCGCGCGTCGCGCGCTCGGTGTTGAGCGGATCGAGTCCCGAATAGCTCACGCGCCCGCCGAACAGGAGCCGGTGATCGGCCGAGCGGCGGAAATAATCGAGCACCCAGTTCACGTCGGTGACACCGATGTTCTCGCGCATCAGCGCCTCGATGCGCGCCTGGCCGAGCGGCTCCGTGGCGACGATGTAGGTGCCCACCGGCATGATGCGCGCCCGCAGCTTGGGCGACAGTTCGTCCATGTAGGCGTTGCAGCACAGCGCGACGTGCTTCGCGCGGACGATGCCTTCAGCAGTGCGGACGGCAACGGTGTCGCCGTGCTCGAGCCGCACGACCTGGCTGCCCTCGAAGATCCGCACGCCGGCGGCCTCTGCAGCGGCAGCGAGCCCGAGCGTGTAGTTGAGCGGATGCAGGTGGCCGCTGCGCGTGTCATGCAGGCCGCCCGTGTAGCGGTCCGTGGCGAGCAGGGATCGCACTTCGTCACGCCCGAGCCAGCGCAGGCTCGTGTAGCCGTAGTCCGCGGCAAGTTCCTCGCGCCATGCCTTCAGTTCGGTCTCGTGCCGCGGCTTGATCGCGACGTGCATCTGGCCCCAGTGCAGGTCGCAGTCGATGGCGTGCCGGGCGACGCGCTCCTTGAGCAGGTCGAGCGCCTCGACGGACACGTCGAACATGCGCCTGGCATTCTCGCGTCCCACCTGCGCGACGAGTTTGTCCTGCCCAGCCGCGAACCCGAAGATCGCCTGCCCGCCGCTGCGTCCGGACGCGCCCCACGCGATGCGCTTGCCCTCGAGCAGCACGACCTTGTAGCCGCGCTCGGCAAGGTGCAGGGCCGTCGAGCACCCCGCGATGCCGCCGCCCACCACGCACACGTCGGCCATCACGTCGCCGCGCAGCGGCTCGCGCAACGGCGCGGGATTCGCCGAGGCCGCGTAGTACGAGCGGATGTGCTGCATGGTCAGACCGTGGTCAGGTACCAGGAGAACTCGAGCGGCGAGACGTACGAGTTGAAGTCCTGCATCTCACCGCGGCGGGTGAGTGCGTACAGGTTCGCGAAGCGTTCGCCGAGGCACTGCCGCGCGAATTCGCTGTGCTCGAAGGCAGCGATCGCTTCCGGCCAGCTGAGCGGGATCGTGGGCCGCGTGTCGCGGTAGGCGTTGCCGGCGAGCACCGGGCCCGGGTCGAGGCGGTTCTCGATGCCGTGGAGCATGCCGCCGAGCACCATCGCGGCCAGCAGGTAGGGATTGGCGTCTGCGCCGGCCACGCGATGCTCGACGCGCCGCCCGTCGGGCGGGCCCGCGGGCACGCGGAAGGCCACGCCGCGGTTGTTGACCGACCAGCTCGGATTGAGCGGCACGTAGGCCTCCGGCTGGAAGCGCCGGTAGGAGTTTGCCGTCGGCGCGCACACGGCCATGGTGTCGTTGATCGTGGCGACCAGTCCGCCGATGGCGTGCTTGAGGGCCGGCGAGCCCTGGGGATCGTCCGCCGCGAAGATGTTGCGACCCTGCGCATCGACGACGCTCACGTGCAGGTGCGTGCCGCTGCCCGCGTGCTCTCGGTACGGCTTGGGCATGAACGTGGCATCGAGGCCGTGCGCGAGTGCCACGCCCTTCACGAGCCGCTTCAAGCGGATGGCGTGGTCGCAGGCGAGCAGGGCGTCGTCCACGTGGTGCAGGTTCACCTCGAACTGGCCGGGGCCGTACTCGGCAAGGACGGTGCCGGCGGGCAGGTTCTGCGCACGCGCGGCCTCGTCGATCGCCATCAGCACGGTCGAATACTCGTCGAGGTCCGCCATCGAGTTGATCTGGGTCTTGTCCTCGCGGCGGCCGGAGAGCGGCTGGCGCGGGGGCTGCGCCCGGCCCTCGGGAGTGCGCTCCCGATCGACGAAATAAAACTCGAGCTCGACGGCCATCACCGGAGTGAGCCCGTGTCGCGCGAACCCTGCGAGAACCTGTTCGAGCACGTGCCGCGGGTCGCCGAAGAACGGGCTGCGGTCGTGGTCGTACATCGCGACCTGCATCTGGGCGACATGCTCGCCGAGCCACGGCACCGGCGCGAGGGAACCGGGGAGCGGCAGGCAGGGACGATCGGCGTCGCCCTCGTCGAAGCCGAGGCCGGTGGCCTGAATGGTGCCGCCGAGCACGTCGAGCGCGAACATCGAGGCCGGCAGCAGGAGGCCGTGCCGGTGGACGCCTTCGAGTTCGGCGACCGTCACGCGCTTGCCGCGCGGGATGCCCATCTGGTCGGGCAGCAACAGGTCGACGTAGCGTACCTGCGGGTGCTGGGCGAGCCAGGCGCGCGCCTGCTCGAAATCCGCGAACTGCGGCATGGGAACCCCGAATGTTTAGGATTTAGTGACGGCCCGACCGTCTTTGCTCACCGAGCATAGCCGCTCGCCCGCGGGGCCGGCAAGCGCCGTCCGGGCGGTCGCCGGGGCAATAACTGGCTGTTTCAGTTAACATTTGCCGGCTTTTTTGCGTTGCTTGGCGACGGCCCCGGGGGTGCTGTGGTTTAATCTCCGGCACCTGCATCGGCCAGCCACCCGGCGGCCGTCTAGGATCTTAAACGTGTCGCGCTCGAAACCGTTGATCGGCATTCCTGCGGATCGCCGAATGCTCGGCCCGCACCCCTTCCACTGCGTCGGTGAGAAGTACATCGCCGCGGTTGCGGAGGGCGCGGACGCTGTGCCGGTGCTGGTCCCGTCGCTCGGCGATGCCAACCTCGACGAGGTCCTCGCGAGCGTGGATGGCATCCTGCTCACCGGCAGTCCGTCGAACGTCGAGCCACACCGTTACGCGGGCCCGCCCAGCGATCCCGAGACGTGGCACGACCCGCACCGTGACGCGACCACGCTGCCACTGATCCCACGAGTGGTGGCGGCCGGAATGCCGCTGTTCGCGATCTGCCGGGGATTCCAGGAGATGAACGTCGCCTACGGCGGCACGCTCTGGCAGAAGGTGCAGGAAGTTCCGGGTTTCGCGGACCACCGCGAAAACAAGGAAGACCCGCTCGAGGTGCAGTACGCCCCGGTGCACGAGGTCGAGCTCGTGCCGGGCGGCGAACTGCACCGGATCGCGGGCAAGGGCCGCGTCGAGGTGAACTCGCTGCACTCGCAGGGCGTGCAGCGCCTCGGTGACGGCCTCGAGATCGAGGCGCGTGCGCCGGACGGCCTGGTCGAAGGCTTCCGCGTGCGCGAGGCGCCCGGTTTCGCGCTCGCGGTGCAGTGGCACCCCGAGTGGCAGGTGATGAAGAACCCATTCTCGCGAGCACTGTTCGCCGCCTTCGGAGCGGCGGCGCGGGCGCACGCCAAAGGACGATGCACATGAGTACGCCCATTCGGCAATTCTTCAAGGAACACGGCATTTCGGAGGTCGAGGCGGTCGTGCCGGACATGGCCGGCATTGCGCGCGGCAAGGTGATGCCTGCGGTGAAGTTCGCGGAAGAGGAGGGCATGCGCATGCCCGAGAGCATCTTCCTGCAGACGGTCACCGGCGATTACCCGGAGGACGATCGCGCCATCAGCCCGTCCGAGATCGACATCGTGCTGCGCGCCGACCCGGCGACGACGCGCGTGGTGCCGTGGGCGCCCGAGCCGACGGCCCAGGTCATCCACGACGCTTACTATCACGACGGCCGGCCCGTCACGATGGCGCCGCGCTACGTGCTGCGGCGGGTGCTCGACCTGTACGCCGCGCAGGGCTGGCAGCCGGTCGTGGCGCCCGAGCTCGAGTTCTACCTCGTCGAGCCCAACACCGATGCCGACTACCCGCTCAAGCCGCCGATCGGCCGCTCGGGCCGGCCCGAGGTCGGCCGGCAGTCGTACAGCATCGCCGCGGTCAACGAGTTCGACCCGCTGTTCGACGACATCTACGCGTTCTGCGAGGCGCAGGAGATCGAGATCGACACGCTGATCCACGAGGACGGCGCGGCGCAGATGGAGATCAACCTGATCCACGGCGACGCGATGTCGCTCGCCGACCAGGTGTTCATGTTCAAGCGCACCGCGCGTGAAGCCGCGTTCCGCCACAAGATGTACGCCACGTTCATGTCGAAGCCGATGGCCCGCGAGCCCGGCAGCGCCATGCACATCCACCAGAGCGTGGTGGACTCGAAGACCGGCAAGAACGTGTTCAGCGACAAGGACGGCAACCCGAGCCCGCTGTTCTTCGCGCACATCGCCGGGCTGCAGAAATACCTGCCGTTCGCCATGGCGCTGTTCGCGCCGAACGTCAACGCGTTCCGCCGCATCATCCTGCGGCACCTCGCGCCCATCAACACGCAGTGGGGTTACGACAACCGCACCGCCGGGCTGCGCGTGCCGATCTCGAACGCCGAGGGCCGCCGCGTCGAGAACCGCCTCGGCGGCGCCGATGCGAACCCGTATCTCGCCATCGCGGCGTCGCTCGCGTGCGGATACCTCGGCATGCGCGAGGGGCTCAAGCCTTCCGAGCCGATCACGGGCAGCGCCTACGACATGCCGTTCGGCTTGCCGCGCAACCTCGAGGAGGCGGTGCGCGGGCTCCGCGATTGCCGGCCGCTCATCGAGATCCTCGGCGAGCGGTTCGTGCTCGCGTACACCGCCGTGAAGGAGAGCGAGTACGACACGTTCCTGCAGGTGATCAGCTCCTGGGAGCGGGAGCACTTGCTGCTCAACGTCTGATTCGAGGCCATCATGACCACCGCTGCCCCTTACGTCGCCGACCGGACCACCGCCGCCTGGCAGGCGCTCGACCGCCAGCACTACCTGCACCCGTTCACGGACTACAAGTTCCTGCACGCGAAGGGGACGCGGGTCATCGTCAAGGCCGAGGGCGTGTACCTCTACGACTCGGAGGGCAACCGCATCCTCGACGGCATGGCGGGCCTGTGGTGCGTGAACGTGGGCTACGGCCGGCGCGAGCTGGCCGAGGCCGCGTACCGGCAGATGCTCGAACTGCCGTACTACAACAGCTTCTTCCAGACGGCCCACCCGCCGGCGATCGAACTCGCCAAGCAACTGGTGGACCTCACGCCCCCGCAGTTCAACCGGGTGTTCTTCACGGGCTCCGGCTCGGAGGGCAACGACACGGTCGTGCGCCTGGTGCGCCGCTACTGGGACCTGCTCGGGCAGCCGCAGCGCAAGGTCATCATCTCGCGCGTCAACGCCTACCACGGCAGCACGATGGCGGGGGCGAGCCTCGGTGGCATGGCTTTCATGCACGAGCAGGGCGGCCTGCCGATCCCCGATATCGTGCACATCCCGCAACCGTACTGGTACGGCGAGGGCGGTGGCCTGTCGCCGCACGAGTTCGGTCTCAGGATGGCGCACGAGCTCGAGAAGAAGATCCTGGAACTGGGCGCAGACCGCGTGGCCGCCTTCATCGGCGAGCCGATCCAGGGCGCCGGTGGCGTGATCATCCCGCCCGAAAGCTACTGGCCGGAGATCCAGCGCATCTGCGACCGCCATGGCATCCTGCTCGTCGCCGACGAGGTCATCTGCGGCTTCGGCCGCACGGGCCACTGGTTCGGCAGCAACCTGTACGGCATCCGCCCCGACCTGATGACCCTCGCCAAGGGCCTGTCGTCCGGCTACCTGCCGATCGGCGGAGTGATGGTGGCCGACCGGGTCGCCGACGTGCTGATCGAAAAGGGCGGCGAGTTCGCCCACGGCTATACCTACTCGGGTCACCCGGTGGCCTGTGCCGTGGCGAGCGTCAACCTGTCGATCATCCAGCAGGAGAACCTCGTTACCCGCACGCGCGACGAGATGGGGCCCTATCTCGCCTCGAAGTGGCGGCAGATCGCCGAGCACCCGCTGGTGGGCGAGGCGCGCTCGGTCGGCCTGATCGGCGCGCTCGAACTGGTGCGCGACAAGCGCACGCGGCAGTTCTTCGACAAGCGGGGCGAGGTCGGCACCATCTGCCGCGACTTCTGCTTCCAGAACGGCCTGATCATGCGCGCCGTGCGCGACACCATGATCATCTCCCCGCCGCTGGTGATCACCCGCGAGCAGGTCGACGAACTGGCCGAGAAGGCCTGGCGTTGCCTCGACTTGACGCTCGAGCGGTGCCGGGCGGAGGGAAGGCTCTGACGAGCAGGGGACAGGGGATGGGGGATATCCGCCATCCCCTTTCCAATCCGGCCGCTCCCCGCGTTAAACTGACGTTTCCGCAGCGCGGTGCACGCCGCGCGCCGGCCACACCACGAGGGGAACCCAGCACCATGACCATGACCATTCGCGCAGGCCTCGTCGGCCTGATCGCCGCCACCGCGCTCGTCGCGTGCGGCAAGAAGCCCGAGCAAGCCGCCCCCGCTGACGCCGCGCAGGCCCCGGCTGCGCCCGCGGCGGAGGAGAAGGTCGTCAACGTCTACAACTGGTCGGACTACATCGATCCGGCAACGCTCGAGCAGTTCACCGCCGAGACCGGCATCAAGGTGAACTACGACGTATTCGACTCGAACGAAGTCCTCGAGACCAAGCTCCTCGCCGGCAAGACGGGATACGACGTGGTCGTGCCCGGTGCGGCGTTCATGGAGCGCCAGATCAAGGCGGGCTTGTTCCGCAAGCTCGACCGCTCGCTGCTCACCAACTGGGACAACCTCGACAAGGAGATCCTCGAGCGCGTCGCCCTGCACGACCCGGGCAACGAGTACTCGGTGAACCACATGTGGGGCACCACCGGCATCGGCTACAACGTCGGCAAGGTCAAGGCGATCGACCCGAACGCGCCGGTCGACAGCTGGAACATCGTGTTCGATCCGAAGGTGGCGGCCAAGTTCAAGGACTGCGGCATCTCGTTCCTCGACGCACCCACCGAGATGCTGAAGGCCGTGCTGGCGTGGAAGGGCAAGGACCCGAACAGCCAGAACGAGGAAGACCTCAAGATGGCCGAGGAAGTGCTCATGTCGGTACGTCCGTACGTGCGCATGATCCACAGCTCGAACCACATCGACGCGCTCGCCAATGGCGAGATCTGCCTGGCGGTGGGCTGGAGCGGCGACGTGCTGCAGGCCCGCGACCGCGCGGCCGAAGTCGGCCAGGGCGTCGAAGTCGCCTACGCCGTCCCGAAGGAGGGCACGATCGTCTGGTTCGACATGTACGCGATCCCGGCCGATGCGCCGCACCCGAACAACGCCCACGCGTTCATCAACTTCATGATGCGGCCCGACGTGGCGGCGAAGAACTCGAACTTCGTCAATTACGCCACCGGCAACGCGGCC
>JAGVUU010000239.1 GCA_019136105.1 Gammaproteobacteria bacterium | reverse complement strand
ACCGAGCAGGTCGCCAACGCCACCACCGACTCGATCACCGTGTTCATCCGCGACACGATGACCATCATGGGTCTGATCGGCTACCTGCTGTACCTCAACTGGAAGCTCACGCTCATCAGCCTGATCGTGGCGCCGCTCGTGGCGGCGCTGATCCGGCGCATCAACACGCTGTTCCGGCGCTACAGCAAGCGCATCCAGAACTCGATGGGCGACGTGACGCGGGTCGCGAAGGAAGCGATCGAGGCGCCGCGTGTCGTGCGTGTGTTCAACGCGCAGGACTACCAGGCCGGCATGTTCGAGCAGGTGATCGAGCACAATCGCCGCTCGCACATGAAGCTCATGATGACCAAGGGCATGAGCAACCCGATCGTGCAGACGATCGCGGCCTGCGCGCTGGCGGTGGTGCTGTACCTGGCCACGCTCGAGGCCATCAACGGCAAGATGACGGTCGGCGAGTTCACGTCGTTCATCGCCGCGCTGATGCTCGTGACGGCGCCGCTGCGCCGGCTCGTGAACGTCGCAGGCCCGCTCCAGCAAGGCATCGCGGCCGCGCAGAGCATCTTCGAGGTGCTCGACACGCCGCCCGAGCCGGCGGGCGGCCAGCGGGCGCTCGAGCGTGCCCGCGGCGAGGTCGAGTACCGGGACGTGCAGTTCACCTACCCGGGCGTGGTCGATCCAGTGCTGCACGCCGTGAGTTTCCGCGCGCGAGCCGGCGAGACGATCGCGATTGTCGGGCGGTCCGGCAGCGGCAAGTCCACGGTCGTGAACCTCCTGCCGCGCTTCTACGACGTGTCGGCCGGGTCGGTGCTGCTCGACGGCCTGGACGTGCGTGAGTATCCGCTCGAGCGGCTGCGCGCGCAGATGAGCCTCGTGAGCCAGGACGTGGTGCTGTTTAACGACACGATCCGCAGCAACATCGCCTTCGGCTACCCGGCCACCAACGACGAGATCGAGGCCGCCGCGCGGGCGGCGCGCGTGACGGAATTTGCCGAGCAGATGCCGCAGGGCCTCGACACCGTCGTGGGCGACCGGGGTGCGCTGCTCTCGGGCGGCCAGCGGCAGCGCATCGCCATCGCGCGCGCGCTGTTGCGAAACACCCCGATCCTGATCCTCGACGAGGCAACGTCGGCACTCGACACGGGTCTCGAGCGCCAGATCCAGGAGCAGCTCGAGGCGCTGATGCGCAACCGCACCACACTCGTGATCGCGCACCGCCTCTCGACGGTCGAAAACGCCGACCGCATCCTGGTGATGGACGCTGGCCGCATCGTCGAGATGGGAACCCACGAGGAACTGCTCGCCCGCGAAGGACAGTACGCGGTGCTGCACCGGCTGCAGTTCAACGAATGAACGGCGACGCCGCGCTGCAGCGGCTGTGGTACGGGCCACGCTGGATGAGCGTGCCGCTGTGGCCGCTTGCATGGTTGTTCCGCGCCGTCGTCTCGATCCGCCGGTTGCTCTATCGCGCGGGCCTGCTGCGCGCGCAGCGTGTCTCCGTGCCGGTGATCGTCGTCGGCAACATCACGGTGGGCGGCACGGGCAAGACCCCGGTGGCGGGCTGGTTGGCGCGGGGCCTGGCTCTGCGTGGCTTCCGCGTCGGCGTGGTGCTGCGCGGCTATGGCGGCAGTGCCAGCCACAAAGTGCAGGTGGTGACGGCCGCCAGCGACCCGCGAGAGGTTGGTGACGAAGCCGTCGTGCACGCCGCGAGCGGTCCACATGTCGTGGTCACCGCCGCGGATCGCGTCGCGGCCGCCCGGCGCGCCGTGGCAGAAGGCGCTGAGATCGTGGTGTGCGACGACGGGCTGCAGCACCTGCGCCTTGCGCGCGACTACGAGGTCGCTGTGATCGATGCGGCGCGCGGGCTGGGCAACGGTCAGTTGCTTCCGGCCGGGCCACTGCGCGAGCCGCCCGGGCGCCTCGAGTCCGTCGATGCCGTCGTGTTCACCCAACGCGGTGGCCCGACGCGGCCCGCGCTGGCAGTTCGGCGACCGTTGACCGTTACCGCGCGGCTCACGCCAGGCGATGCGGTCAACGTGAGCACCGGTGAGCGACGGGCGCTGGACTCGTTCCATGGCCGAGCCGTGCACGCCGCGGCCGGCATCGGCCACCCGGAGGCGTTCTTCGAGGCGCTGCGCTCAGCCGGACTCGAGGTCGCGGGCCACGCGCTGGCCGATCACGCGGCCCTCGACCCGGGCCGGCTGCCGTTCCCGGCCGGCGCAACGGTCCTGATGACCGCCAAGGATGCCGTAAAATGCCGGTCATTCGCCGGCGCCGACTGGTGGTTCGTGGAACTCGGGGTGCACCTCGATCGCACGGCTACGAACGACTGGCTGGCACAGATCCTCGAGCGCGTCGGGCTGACCGGCGCGGGAGTCAACCTTGGATAGCAAACTGCTCGACATCCTCGCGTGCCCCGTCTGCAAGGGCCCGCTCACCTGGCATCCGGACGCGCAGCAACTGGTCTGCCGCGCCGAGCGCCTCGCCTATCCGGTGCGCGACGGCATCCCCGTCATGCTCGAGGAAGAGGCGCGCAAGCTGAATTCGGACGACCCGCTGCTCGCGGAGTAAGCGTGGGCTTCCACGTCGTCATCCCGGCGCGCTACGCCTCGACCCGGTTGCCGGGGAAGCCGCTGCTCGGCATCGGCGGCCAGAGCATGATCCAGCGCGTCGTCGAGCGGGCTTGCGCGAGCAGCGCCGACGAAGTGCTGGTCGCCACGGACGACGCGCGCATCGCCGCCGCAGTCCACGATCCGCGCCGGCCCGGAGATTCGATTGCTGTCATGACCGATCCCGACCTGCCGTCGGGCACCGACCGCGTGGCGGCAGTGGCCGCTGCCCGCGGCTGGAGCGACGACACGCTGGTCGTGAACGTGCAGGGTGACGAACCGTTCCTGCCGCCGGCGCTGATCGAGCAGGCGGCCGGCTTGCTCGAGCGCGACGTTGCCGCCGGCATCGCGACGCTGGCGACGCCGCTCACGAGCCTCGAGGAATTTCTCGACCCGAACGTGGTCAAAGTGGTCACCGCACTCGATGGGGCCGCCTTGTACTTCAGCCGCGCACCGATACCGTGGGCTCGCGATGGTGCCAGGGAAGGGTTGGGCAGCCAGAAGGAGTTCGCCGGCGCTCGGCGACACGTCGGCCTGTACGCGTACCGCGTCGGCGTATTGAAGTGCATCACGCGGCTGCCGCCGTCGGGCCTCGAGCAGTGCGAGAAGCTCGAGCAATTGCGAGCCCTTGAACACGGCGTGCGCATCGCGGTCGCGAATTGCGTCGAGTCGCCGGCCCCCGGTGTCGACACGGCCGCCGACCTCGAGCGCGCGAGGCATAGGGTCGCCGTCACACGTTGAGCAGCGGCCGGAGGCCGCCACGATGAATGAAGTCATCCACATGGCGTTCGGGATCACGATCACGCCCTGGAAGCTGATCGGCTACCTCGGCGTCGCGCTGTTCGCCGGCCGCTGGTTCGTGCAGATGTACTACTCGCGCAAGTACCGCAGGCCGGTGGTGCCGACGGTGTTCTGGCTGATGAGCATCTCGGGCAGCCTGCTGCTGCTGTCGTACTTCATCTTCGGCAAGAACGACTCGGTCGGGATCCTCTCGAACCTGTTCCCGGCTGGTGTCGCCGGCTACAACCTCTACCTCGACCTGCGCCACAAGCGCAGCCGCCAGGACGCCGAGGCTACTTCTTCAGGCTGAGCGTGCGCCGCTCCGCGGGCAGCAGTCCGCGCAGCTCGGTCGCCGAGAGCTCGCGCCACTTGCCGACCGGCAGTGTGCCCAGGTGCACGTGCATGATCCGAACGCGCTGCAGCCGCCGGACGCGGTAGTCGAAGTGCTCGCACATCCGGCGGATCTGCCGGTTGAGCCCCTGCGTGAGCACGATGCGGAAGGTGTTCTTGCCGACCTGGGTGAGCTTGCAGGGGTTCGTCACCGTGTCGAGGATCGGCACGCCAGCTGCCATGCCCGCCAGGAAGGCCGGCGTGAGCGGGCGATCCACGGCGACGATGTATTCCTTCTCATGCTCGTTCTCGGCGCGCAGGACCGTGTTGACGATGTCGCCGTCGTTGGTGAGCAGTATCAGCCCTTCGGAATCCTTGTCGAGCCGCCCGATCGGGAAGATGCGCTCCGGATGGCCGACGAAATCGACGATGTTGCCGGGCACGTCGCGGTCGGTGGTGCACTCGATGCCGATCGGCTTGTTGAGCGCGAGATACACGCGCTCCGGCTTCGAGCGCAGCGGCCGGCCGTCCACGCGTACGTCGTCGCCGTCGTTGACCTGAGTGCCGAGCACCGCGGGGGTGCCGTTGACGGACACGCGGCCGGCTTCGATCCACTGGTCGGCTTCGCGCCGCGAGCAGGCACCGGTCTCGGCAAGGAACTTGTTCAGCCGCATGGCCGCGCGCTCAGCCGCCGGAGCGCTTGACCGTGTAGCCGAGCTTGCCGAGCTCGGCCACGAGCGTGTCGCGGTGGTCGCCCTGGATCTCGATTACGCCGCCGTCCACCGTGCCACCCGAACCGCAGCGCTTCTTGAGGCGCGTGGCGAGTTCTTCGAGCGCCTCGCCCGCGAGCGGCACGCCGCTGATCACCGTCACGCCCTTGCCTCTGCGGCCCTTCGTCTCGCGTCCGACGCGCACGATGCCGTCGCCCTTGGGCGCGACGGGCTGGGCGGGCTTGCTGCGCTTGCAGCGGCACTCGGCGAGCGGCCGGCCGCACTCCGGGCAGACGCGTCCGGTGCCGGTGGAATAGACGAGTCTCGAGGTCGACATCGGTGCGGAAAACGGGAGCCGTGGAAGCCCTAGTTTGCCAGATTGGACCTTCGGTCCAGTGCCGGTATGCTGCGGACGTCCTGACCGACACGCGGAGTAGGAGACCCGACATGAAGAACCTTGCGCTGGCGCTGGTTGTGGCGGTTGCCGCAGCGAGGGCGGCTTCCGCCGACACGGTGGTACAGATGAACCTGGTGGACGAGAAGGGAGTCGGTGCCGACGTCGGCACCATCACCATCTCCGAGAGCAGGTACGGCCTCGTGTTCACCCCGGCCCTGCGTGGCCTGCCGCCGGGACTGCACGGCTTCCACGTGCACGAGAACCCGAGCTGCGAGCCGAAGGAGAAGGACGGCAAGATGGTCGCTGCCCTGGCCGCCGGCGGGCATTTCGACCCGGCGAAGACCGGCAAGCACGACACGCCCTGGGGCGACGGTCACCTGGGCGACCTGCCTCCGCTCTACGTCGCGGCCGACGGCACCGCAACGCAGCCAGTTCTCGGGCCGCGCCCGAAGGCGACCGACGTTGCTGCTCGCTCACTGATGGTGCATGCGGGCGGTGACAACCACGCCGATCACCCGGCGCCGCTCGGTGGCGGCGGGGCGCGCGTGGCCTGCGGTGTGGTGCAGTGACGCACAAGAGCAAGCTCTGCGGCTTCATCATCGACTGCCGCACCGACGACCTCGGTGCGGCGGCCGCGTTCTGGGGCCGCGCGCTCGGCATGGAGATCCGCCAGTTGCCGGCCGAGGAGGGCGAGAAGTACGTCCGCCTCGTCGACCGCAACAGCGAGCTGCACATCGAAGTGCAGAAGGTCGATCACCCGAGCCGCGTTCATCTCGACATCGAGGCCGACGACATCGAGGCGGAAGTCAAGAGGCTTGAGGCGCTTGGCGCGAAACGTGTCGCCCAGGTCCACAGCTGGTGCGTCATGGAGGCGCCGACCGGCCAGCGCTTCTGCGTCGTGCGCAGGAGTTCGGCGAGCTTCGACGCGCAGGCGAACGAGTGGGCCTAGGGCGCCGCGCTCACCCGGTAAACGACGCCGGCATAATCGTCTGAAACGTAGATCGCGCCGTCCGGCCCTTCGGTGACGAAGGCCGGGCGGCCGATGATGCCGTCCTCGTTCAGGAAGCCGGTGAGGAAATCCGATTCTTCGATCGTGCCGTCGTCACGCCAGCGCAGCGCGACCACCTTGTAGCCGTCCGGCGTGCTGCGGTTCCAGGAGCCGTGCAATGCGACGAGCGCCGTGCGTGCGTAGCCCGCCGGGAGCGTCGCAGCGCGAACGAAGTGGATGCCTAGCGGGGCGTTGTGTGGACGGAAGCCGTGCACCGGGTGCGTCGGCACCGGGTCGCCGGCGTAATTGCCGCCGAGGTCCGGATCTGCGACGCCGAAGCCATTGACGTACGGCCAGCCGTAGAAGCGGCCCTGCTCGATGCGATTCAACTCGTCGGGCGGGAAGTCGTCCCCGAGCAGGTCGCGGCCGTTGTCGGTGGCGTAGAGCGCGCCGTCCCAGGGTGCCCAGTCGAAGCCCACGCTGTTGCGCAGCCCGGTTGCATGGATCGCGGCGCTGCTGCCGTCAGGGCGCAGGCGCATCATGGTCGCGCGGCGCGGATCCTTTTCGACGCAGGCATTGCAGCTCGATCCGTGCGCGAGATAGAGCCAGCCGTCCGGCCCGATGCCGATGGTCTTCGTCTGGTGGAAGCCATCGGTGGTCAGGCCGGTAATGACGGGTTCCAGCGACCCGTTGGGCGTGCCAGTGGCCGAGTCGAACCGCACGCGGCTGATTGCCGTGCGCCCGGCGACGTAGAGCCAGCCGTCGTGCAAGGCGAGGCCGTGCGGGCCGTCGAGATTTTCGAACAGCACGCGATGGCCGTCGGCGACACCGTCGGCGTTGCGATCGCGTTCGAGCAGCGACACGATGCCGGCCCGCGTGCGGCTCACGATGAGGTCGCCCTCCGGCGTGAACACCATGACCCGGGCGAGTGGTACGTCGGCGGAGTACACCTGCGCGCGCATTCCTGGAGGCGCCGCGAGGCGCTCGGCCACGGTCGAGGAACTCGGCGGGTCGATGCCTCGCCCGAGCATGAAATCGAGCATCACGCGCTTGTCCGACACCGGGATCGGCCCCCAGAGCACGAAGGCCGCCAGTGCGGCGACGAGCAACAACGCCGACGTGGCGGCAATCACCAGGAAGCGGCGCAACTGCGATTTCATGGCATCCGTGGCCTCTCGCTCGGAACAAGGCGGGCGGGACTAGAATACGGGCAACTGGGCCATTCGCGACGGGAAGCCATGCGGATCCTCTTCGTGTGCATGGGCAACATCTGCCGTTCACCGACGGCCGAAGGCGTCTTCCGCCGTCTCGTGCAGGAACGCGCGCCGCACCTGCCGATCGAAATCGACTCGGCAGGTACGCACGACTACCACGTGGGCGAGCCACCTGACTCGAGGTCGGTGGCCGCGGCGGCGCGACGTGGCATCGACCTTCGCAGCCTGCGCGCGCGCCAGGTCAGTGACGAGGATTTCGAGCGCTTCGACCTGATCGTCGCGATGGATCGCCTGAATCACGTCACGTTGCTCGAACGCGCTCCGCCGGTCTCGCACGAGCGCATCCGGCTGTTCATGGAATTTGCTGGCGACCGGAACGTCGAGGACGTGCCCGATCCGTACTACGGGGGGCCACTGGGTTTCGAGCAGGTGCTGGACCTGGCCGAGGAGGCCGCGGCCGGGCTGCTCGACGAGGTGTTGAAGTCGTACGAAGCCCGGCGCCGCCGCTGAGGACGGCGCCGGGCCACGGCCTCAGGGCTCGCTGCGCGGGCCTTCCCGCGTCGCGTCATTCGGCGGGGCCGGCGTCCATTCCGGGCGCGGCTCGTGGGACGGCGCCGGAGCGGCAGGAGCCGGAGCGGGCGACGCGGCCACTGGCGCCGGCACCGGTGCCGGTGCAACCGGTGCGGGTGCAGCGATCACCACCGGGGCCGGTGCTGGTGACGGCTGCGGTGCGGCCGGGCGCATCGGCCGCATTTCGACCGGCGTCGTGCGTTCGAAATCGAAGGACTGCGGCTCGGGAGCGACTTCGTCACCGCCCGACTCAGGACCTGCTGCCTCCGTCGCGCCATCCTGGCCAGAACCCATCTCGCCCGAATCACGACGACGACGACGACCACCACGACGCGAACGGCGGCCACTGCGCTCGCCTTCGGCGCGTTCGGGGCGATCCGGGCGCGGCCCGCTGGCGGCTGCATCGTTGCCCGGGCTGTTGGCCGAAGCCTCCTGCACGACCGCCGGCAGCGGAATCACTGCGATGGCCGGCTGATCCTGCGGGGGCGCCGCTGCAGGCTGCGCGGTGCGCGCGGCCTGTTCGGGCCTCGGCTGCTGTTCCTGCCGTGGCGGCTGCTCCTGCCGCGCCTGCTGCTGCTGGCTACGCTGCTGCTGCCCGTCCGGACGCCGGTCGCGCTGCCCGCCCTGGCCCTGCTGCTGGTCGCGACGGCCACGGTCGCCGCGCTCGTCCCGACGCTGCTGTTGCTGCTGTTGTTCCGGGCGCCGCTCGCCGTCGCGCCGCTCTGCGCGCTGCTCGTCACGGCGTTCGCCCCGGCCTTTCTCGTCCCGGCCGCCACGCTCATCGCGACGCTGGTCGCGGCCGCGCTCGTCGCGCGCCTGGCGCTGGTCGCGGTCACGGCCCCGATCACGGTCGCGACCACGGTCACGGTCCCCGCGCTCACGATCACGATCGCGCCCGCGATCCCGGTCGCGGCCGCGCTCGCGCTCGCGCTCGGCGCGTGCAGGCGGCGGCACCGGCTCGGGCGCGCGCTTGTCGCCGAACAGCCAGTGCCACAGGCGCACGAAGACGCCATCGCGCGGGCCGTACTGCGGCACGGCGACGACTGCAGCCGCTGCAGCGGCCGGTGCAGCCACCGGCTCGGGGGCCGGCGGCGGGGCCGGAGTGCTCGGAACCACCGTCGTGACGGCGGGGACCGGCGGCGGCGGGGGAGCCTTCTCCTCGGCGGCGATCGCCTCCATGTCCACCTGCGGCTGAACGGCCATCTGGTGGCTGATCACCGAATACTCGGGCAGGCCGAGTTCGTCGTCGCGCACGCGGCGGATCTCGTAGGCCGGCGTCTCGATGTAGCGGTTCGGGACGAGGATCACGTCCACTTCGCTGCGTTGCTCGATGCTGTGCAGCCACTCCCGCTTCTCGTTCATCAGGTAGGTGGCGACGTCCACCGGCAACTGCGCGATCACCTTGGCGGTGCGGTCCTTGCGTGCCTCCTCGCCGATGAGGCGCAGGATGGCGAGCGCGAGCGACTCGACGCTGCGGATCACGCCCATGCCGCTGCAGCGCGGGCAGGTGATGTTGGTCGATTCGCTGATCGACGGGCGCAGGCGCTGGCGCGACAGCTCGAGCAGGCCGAAGCGCGAGATGCGTCCGAGCTGGATGCGGGCGCGGTCCTGCTTCACGGCGTCGCGCAGGCGGTCCTCGACGGCGCGCTGGTTCTTCTGCGACTCCATGTCGATGAAGTCGATGACGATCAGGCCGCCGACGTCGCGCAGACGCATCTGGCGGGCGATCTCGTCGGCCGCCTCGAGGTTGGTGTTGAGCGCCGTCGTCTCGATGTCGGTGCCGCGCGTGCTGCGCGCCGAGTTGATGTCGATCGACACCAGCGCCTCGGTGTGGTCGATGACGATCGAGCCGCCCGAGGGCAGGTTCACCTTGTGCGAGTAGGCCGACTCGATCTGGCTCTCGATCTGGTAGCGCGTGAACAGCGGGACGTGGTCGTCGTAGAACTTGAGCTTGCGCAGGTTGCCCGGCATGAAGCGCTGCATGTAGTCGCGCGCTTCGTCGTAGATCTCGCGCTTGTCGACCAGGATCTCGCCGATGTCGTCGGAGAGGTAGTCGCGCAGCGCGCGCAGGATCGCCTTCGACTCCTGGTAGATCAGGAACGGGGCAGGGCGGCCCTCGGAGGCGTTCTTGACCGCATTCCAGATGTCGA
>JAGVUU010000032.1 GCA_019136105.1 Gammaproteobacteria bacterium | reverse complement strand
GCGAGGGTTCTGTCGCCGCTCTGCACGATGCGACCGTCGGCCAGCACGTGCACCACGTCGGGCACGGTGTAGTCGAGCAGGCGCTGGTAGTGCGTGACCACGATGAAGGCCCGCGCCGGATCGCGCATGTGGTTCACGCCGTCGGCCACGGTCTTGAGCGCGTCGATGTCCAGGCCCGAGTCCGTTTCGTCCAGGATGGCCAGCTTCGGCTCCAGCAGGGCGAGCTGGAAGATCTCGTTGCGCTTCTTCTCGCCGCCGGAAAAGCCGGCATTCACCGCGCGGTTCATCAAGTCGTCGGAGATGTGCAGCACCGCGAGCTTCTCGCGCACGCGCTTGAGGAACTGCATGGAATCCAGTTCCGCCTCGCCGCGCGCCTTGCGCTGCGCATTCAGCGCGGCCTTCAGGAAATAGGTGTTGTTGACGCCGGGAATCTCCACCGGGTACTGAAAGGCGAGAAACACGCCCGCGGCGGCGCGCTCTTCCGGCGCCAGCTGCAGCAGGTTGCGCCCGTCGTACTCCACCGTGCCGGCAGTGACCTCATAGCCCTCGCGTCCGGCCAGCACGTTGCCCAGCGTGGATTTGCCCGCCCCGTTCGGACCCATGATCGCGTGCACCTCGCCCGCGTTCACGTGCAGCGTGAGGCCCTTCAGGATGTCCTTGCCCGCGACGCGGACGTGGAGGTTGTCGATCTTCAGCATGTGCGTTCCTGATCGTGAGCCCCTCTCCCGGCGGGAGAGAGGTTGGGTGAGGGTTCGGCGGGAATGGGACGTCCCGATCCGCCGCGCACCCTCATCCGCCCTGCGGGCACCTTCTCCCCGCGGGAGAAGGGAACAGCCCCGTTCGCCCTGCGGGCACCCTCTCCCCGCGGGAGAAGGGAACAGCCCCGTTCGCCCTGCAGGCATCTTCTGCCGAGGGGAGTAGGGAACCGCCCCCGCTTGCAGCCCCTCTCCCACCGGGAGAGGGGTTGGGGTGAGGGCGCACCGCCCCGCCGCCTCAACCGTCCTGCGGGTAACCTCTGGCAGCGGGACAAGGCGCCAACCTCATCCGACCGCCCCTTCCAGCGACACCTCGAGCAGCTTCTTGGCTTCCACCGCGAATTCCATCGGCAGCTCCTTGAACACCTGCTTGCAGAAGCCGTCGACGATCATGGACACGGCGTCTTCCTCGCCGATGCCGCGCGAGCGGCAGTAGAACAGCTGATCGTCGGAGATCTTCGAGGTGGTGGCCTCGTGCTCGACGATGGCGCCGGGGTGCTTCACTTCGATATAGGGGAAGGTGTGCGCGCCGCACTGCTTGCCGATCAGCAGCGAGTCGCACTGGGTGTAGTTGCGCGCCCCCTCGGCGCCCTTCTCCACCTTCACCAGGCCACGGTAGGTGTTCTGGCCGCGGCCGGCGCTGATGCCCTTGGAGATGATCTTGGACTTGGTGTTGCGGCCGAGATGAATCATCTTGGTGCCGGTGTCGGCCTGCTGGCGATGGTGGGTGAGCGCCACCGAGTAGAACTCGCCGACCGAGTCGTCACCGCGCAGCACGCAGCTGGGGTACTTCCAGGTGATGGCCGAGCCGGTCTCCACCTGGGTCCAGGAAATCTTGCTGCGCGCGCCGCGGCAGTCGCCGCGCTTGGTCACGAAGTTGTAGATGCCGCCGACGCCGTTCTCGTCGCCGGGATACCAGTTCTGCACGGTGGAGTACTTGATGCTGGCATCGTCCAGGGCCACCAGCTCCACCACTGCGGCGTGCAGCTGGTTCTCATCGCGCATGGGCGCGGTGCAGCCTTCCAGGTAGCTCACCGAGGCGCGCTCCTCGGCAATGATGAGGGTGCGCTCGAACTGGCCGGTGTGGCCGGCATTGATGCGGAAGTAGGTGCTCAGCTCCATCGGGCAGCGCACACCGGCGGGAATGAACACGAAGCTGCCGTCGGAGAACACCGCGGAGTTGAGCGCGGCGAAGTAGTTGTCGCCCACCGGCACCACGCTCCCCAGGTACTGGCGCACCAGGTCGGCG
>JAGVUU010000297.1 GCA_019136105.1 Gammaproteobacteria bacterium | reverse complement strand
GAGCCAGTGAACAGGTCGTGCGCGTAAGTGGCGCCGCCGATTTCCTCGACGGTGTTGCCGGCGATGATCGAGTGACCCACGGTCATGCTTTCGACCGCGTGCGCGTTGCCGACCGTCGCCGCCATGCCGCCGGCGAGGTTGCGGCGCCCGAGGCTGTCCGTACGCGCCTTGCCGCGCACTGCGTTCTCGACGACGGTGACGCTCTGCAGTTGCATGTAGCCGTTCGACATGTAGAGGCCGCCGCCGCGCCAGTAACCCATGGCGAGCAGGAACGGGGGGAGGTTCGCGGACGGCTCCGCGAGGTTGCGTGCGACCGTGGTGTTCGTGACGAGCAGCGTCTTGCTCCGGCCGATGCCGCCGCCGTCGGAGTAGATGCCGGCGCCGTAGGCAAACAGCCCGCGGATCGCATTCCCGCTCACCGTGGACTGGTCGATCGTCGACCGCGTACGCGCGCTGCCGGCACCGCCGACCGAATAGATGCCGCCGCCCGCCGCCCCGCCACCGAGGGCCGAGTTGCCGCTCACCACGCAGCGCTGCATCTCGACGATGTCCGCGTACACGGCCCCGCCGAACGCACCGCGGTCACGCGACGAATCGAAGTCGCCTTCGACGTGGTTGTCGTAGAGGCGGCAGTCCCGCAGGTTCGCGACGCCCCAGACCGCCACGGCGCCCCCGCGCGCGAGCGTCCACGGCTGGTCGTCCGGGTTCACGACCGCCAGTTTCTCCGTGACGCTGTGGCCGCCCGTGATGTCCACGTTGATCAGCGTCAGGTTGCCCTCGACCGCGAGCACGCGCGCCGGCACGCCGCCGGCCCAGGCGAGCGTGATGCCGGAGGGCAGGTCGGAGGCGTCGATCACGACGTTCTTGCGCGCGACGAGCGCGGAACGGCCGTAGTCACGGTCGAACCAGCCGACGAGGTACGAAACGGGGCCGCTCGGCTCGTCCCGCATACCCATCACCTCGCCCTTGAGGCGGGTGTGCTCGTCGGCCACGATCGACAGTGCAATCGTGCCGCCGTCGAGGCTACGGTCGAAGCGGATCGCCTGGCCCGACCCCGCTGTTGCGAGGGCCGACCGCAGCGTGACCGTGCCGGCCGCTGGCGAGGCCGAATCGAGCAGACTGTTGACGACCAGTGCGTTGCCGTCCGCGGAGGACGAGCCGTCGCCGTCGCCGCCGGAGCAGGCTACGAGGAGTGCAAGGGCCGCCGCGGCGGCGGGACGCAGGAAGCGTCGCATGAGGGGGACCTCGGCAGGGACGCCGGGAACATCCTACCGGGCGGTTGCGCGGGTGACGTCCGTGGAAGCCGCGGACGCCACCTTCGTCACGGAATCAGCCGGCCGGCTTCTCCCGCGCCGCGAGCGCGTTGATCACCTGGAACAGCTTGTCCTCGCCGCCCGCCATGCCGGCGTCGGTGACGTACTTGCCGTTCACGACCACGGTCGGCGTGCTGGTGATGCGGTAGCGCTTGTTGAGGTCGGTGGCGCGCGCGAGCTTCGATTCGACCGCAAAGCCCGAGAAGGCCTTCTGGAAGTCGGCCTTGGGCACGCCGCGCGAGGTGAAGAACGCCTCGATCTTGTCGGGCGTGTCGAGGCGGTTGCCGCGCACGTTGATCTCGCGGAACGCCTCGTTGTTCAGTTCGGGCCGGCCGAGGATCTCGATCGTGTAGAACAGCCGCGCGTGGGTCTTGAGCAGCTCGTTCCAGACGGCCGGCATGCGGATCAGCTCCACGTTCGCGGGCTTGCCCTTCTTCTCCCACGCTTCGAGCTTGGGCTCGAGCAGGTAGCAATGGCCGCAGGCGTACCAGAACACCTCGACGACCTCGACCTTGCCGGGCGCCACGTTCGTGGGCACGGCCGGCTTCAGCGTCTTGTAGTTGACACCCTCGACGAGGTCGACCGCGAGGGCGGACTGGGCCGCGAGGACCATCAGGCCCGCCACGAGCGGGCGGGCAATGCGGGAGATGAACGTGCTCATGAATGGCTATGACCGGGCGCGGGCCTTCCGGTTCAACGCAGGCCCTGCATGTAGGACGCAACCGCGTCGATCTCTTCGTCGGTGAGCAGCGCCGCGACGTTGCGCATCATCTGGTTCGGGTCGGTGGCGCGGGCGCCAGACTTGAAGGCGCGCAGCTGGTTTGCGAGGTAGACGGCATGCTGGCCCTGGACCGACGCATAGCCCGCGAGCGGGTTGCCGCGGCCGTTCGGGCCGTGGCAGCCGGCGCAGGCAATCAGGCCCCGCTGCACGTCGCCGCCGCGGTAGATGCGCTGGCCGAGCGCCAGCTTCGACGGCTCGGTCTCGCCGCCACGGGCCTTCTGGGTCGAGAAAAACGCCGCAAGGTCGGCCATGTCCTCGTCGGACAGGATCATCGCCATCGGCGCCATCAGGTCGTTCTTGCGCTCGCCCGCCTTGAACGCCCGGAGCTGGCTCTCGATGTAGCCGGCGTGCTGGCCCGCGAGGTTCGGCCATTCGGGGCTCAGGCTGTTGCCGTCCATGCCGTGGCAGGCGCCGCAGGTGGCGGACTTGGCCTGGCCGGCTTCGACGGAACCTGCGGCGAATGCGGGAGCGCTGCCGAGGAAAGCCACCAGCGAGAGGGCGGCGACGAGCTTCGCGGACATAGTGACCACTCCGAACGAGAGGGGCGGGGAACCGCAGAATTGTACACTAACGGCCCTACCCGACGTCCGAGCCAGCGTCCGATGTCTGCCTTCCCCCGCGTCCGCTTCCTGACCAGCGCGCACCAGGCCCGGCAGTTCCCTCCGGACACCGGCGCCGAGGTCGCCGTGGCCGGCCGGTCGAACGCCGGCAAGTCGACTGCCATCAACGCGATCGTCCAGCGCAAGGGCCTCGCCAAGACCAGCAAGACCCCCGGGGCAACCCGCCTGATCAACTTCTTCGAGCTCGAGGCCGGCCGGCGGCTCGTGGACCTGCCCGGCTATGGGTTCGCGGCCGTGCCGGGCCAGATGCGCGAGCACTGGGGCACGCTGATCGAGGGGTACTTCAAGCGTCGCGAGTGCCTGCGCGGCGCGATCGTGGTGATGGACGTGCGCCACCCGCTCACCGAGCATGACCAGTCGATGCTCGAGCTGGCGCTGGCGCAGTCGGTACCCGTGCACATCGTGCTCACCAAGGCCGACAAGCTCGGCCGGGGCGCGGGCAGGCAGGCGATGGCGGCGGTGCAGAAGGCGGTGGGTCCGGCGGTGACGGTGCAGCTCTTCTCGGCGCTGAACGGGGACGGCGTGGGCGAGGCCCGGGGAGCACTGCTGCGGCTGCTGGCGAGTCGTCCAGAAAAAGAAAACCCGGTTGGACCAGCGGATCCAACCGGGCAAGGCAAACCCGGCGTTGGGGGATGACCGGGTGAACGCCAGGCCCAGGGAGGTAGGCCGGCGTTGGGCATCGCAGGATGCCCGAAAACTTAGAGCGGGCGGTCCAGTGGAAGTTCCGTGCCTCCGTCTGGAGGAATCGCGCCACCCATTGAAAATCAATCCAGATTTCTTAAATACGTTTCCGGACTGACTATATTTGGGTTGATAATCAACAAAAAATAAAAAAGGGCCCGCTGCGAAGCGGGCCCCGGTCAGTCAGCCACGGCGACCACGCAGGGCCGCCGCTTCAGGCTGTTCTCAGAGGAACGTCCAGGTGACGCCCAACGAGATCATGTCGAGATCCGCGTCCGAGATGTCGAACATTTCGTACTCGGCGCGAATGCTCAGGCTCCAGACGCGGAACTGGGCGCCGATGCCGTAAGTCAGGTCGGTGCCGTCATCGCTGCCGCTGCCCAAGCCCGGCGACGAGAGGTCGGCGCTCCAGTCCACCGCGCCCACGCGGGCGAACAGGTCCACGGGCCCGACCGGCAGGAAACCCACTGCCGACAGCGAGATGCCGTCCGCTTCGGTCTCGATCTTCGTGCCCGCGACCCTGTCGTCGCCCGAGCCGAAATCGACGTAGTTGCCTTCGACGGCCAGCCAATCGAGGAATCGCCAGCCGGCGATGATCTTGTAGCCGGTTGCGCTGGCGTCGTAGTCGAAATCATCGATCTGGAGACCGCTCTGGCCGACGCTGGCCCCGAGGTAGATGCCGTTGTCCGCGGCGACCGCGGGCAACGTGGTCAGGGCCAATGTGGCGACGAGTCCGGTCAGGATCTGCTTACGCATGATGTCGTACCCTCCTGGGTGAAAGATGACGGCAGTCTAATGGTTGGCGGGCCGCACGGCCCACGAAGAAGGAGCCCGCTTCGAGGCGGGCTCCGAAGTTGCGACGCAATCGACGGTCGGTCAGAACTGCCAGCTCGCTCCGAGCGAGATCATGTCCACCGTGTCGGCGTCCTCGATCTCGAAGCCCTGGTACTCGACCTGCACGCCGAACTGGTCGGTGAACGAATAGCCTGCGCCGATGCCCCAGGAGAAGTCTTCGCCGCTCTCGCTGCCGCCGGCGATGCCGCCCAGGTCGGCGTCCCAGAAGATCATGCCAAGCTTGGCGAACACATTGAACTTCTCGCCGATCGGCAGCCTGCCAATGCCGGAGAGGTTCCAGCCGGAAACGTCGATCTCGAACCCGCCGTCTTCCGCGGTGCCACCGTCGATGTACTCGAGTTCGGCCGCGAAGTAGTCCATGAACCGGTAGCCGCCGAACACCTTGAAGCCGGTGTCGCTTGCGTCGAAGCCGTCGACCTTGACGCCGAAATCACCGATGCCGGCTCCGATGTACGGGCCATTTTCGGCAGCCATGGCCGGCGAAATCGCGAACGCTGCAGCGGCGACGATCGCAAAGATGAATCTCATGGTGATTCCTCCAATGACGGCCGGCAGCGCATTGGGGCGGGACATCCGCGAGGCCAACGTGTCGGCCGAGCTCTCCCTGTGACGCAAATGCTACGCCCGAAACGTACGCTCGCGCATACGCGGAAGCGCATAGGCTGGAATCGTTGCCAAGAGGCAACAAAATGGGCCGTTGGACCGCGTCTAGTGGGCGGCGTCCCAATGCGGGCCGCGGCCGATATCCACCTTGAGCGGCACCCGCAGCTCGGCCGCCGATGCCATGCGCTCGCGGACGCCGCGCTCCACGTCGCCGATCGCGTCTTCGCGCACCTCGAGCACGAGTTCGTCGTGCACCTGCATGACGAGCCGCGCCGGCATCTCGCCGCGGGCGAGCCAGCCGTGCACGTCGATCATCGCGCGCTTGATGATGTCGGCGGCGGTGCCCTGCATCGGTGCGTTGATGGCGCTGCGCTCGGCATACTGGCGCAGCCCCTGGTTGCGGGAACGGATGTCGGGCAGGTAGAGCCGCCGTCCAAACACCGTCTCGACGAAACCCTGTTCGCGGGCCTGGGCGCGCGTGTCGTCCATGTAGCGCTTCACCCCGGGGTAGCGCTCGAAGTAGAGGTCCACGTACTTCTGTGCAGCGCCACGCTCGATGCCGAGCTGGCGTGCGAGCCCGAACGCCGACATGCCGTAGATCAGGCCGAAGTTGATCGCCTTCGCGGCGCGACGCTGGTCGGCGGTGACGGCCGAGGCCTCGAGGCCGAACACCTCAGCCGCGGTCGCCTGGTGGATGTCGCGATCCTCGGCGAACGCGCGCAGCAGGCTCGCGTCGCCCGAGAGGTGCGCCATGATGCGCAGCTCGATCTGCGAGTAATCGGCCGCCATCAGCACGTGACCGGGCGGTGCGATGAATGCCTGGCGGATGCGCCTGCCCTCGGGCGTGCGCACCGGGATGTTCTGCAGGTTCGGGTCGGTGGACGAGAGCCGCCCCGTGGCGGCAACGGCCTGGTGATACGACGTGTGCACGCGGCCCGTGCGCGGGTCCACCTGGCCGGGCAGCTTGTCGGTGTACGTGGACTTGAGCTTCGCGAGCCCGCGGTATTCGAGGATGATGCGCGGCAACTCGTAGTCGGTCGCAAGCTCCTCGAGCACGTCCTCCGCGGTGGAGGGCTGGCCGGTCGCCGTCTTGCGGCTCACCGGCAGGCCGAGCCTGCCGAACAGGATTTCCTGCAGCTGCTTCGGCGAGTCGAGGTTGAACGGCGAGCCTGCAGCGGCGTGCGCCGACTGCTCGAGCGCCATCAGGCTCTTCGCGATCTCGTGGCTCTGCTTGCGCAGCATCGCCGTGTCGATCAGCACGCCCAGGTGCTCCATGTCGAGCAGCACGGGCACGAGCGGCTGCTCGATCTCCTCGTACAGCTGCTTGAGTCGCGGCAGGCGCTCGAGTTCCGCCCACAGCGCGCGGTGCAGTTGCAGCGAGACGTCGGAATCCTCGGCGGAATACTCCGCGGCCTTCTCGACCGGCACTTCGCTGAACGGCAGCTGCTTCGCGCCCTTGCCGGCCACGTCTTCGTAGTGGATCGTGTCGACGCCGAGGTAATGTTTCGCGGTCGAGTCGAGGTCGTGGCGCGTGGCCGTGCTGTTCAGCACGTACGATTCGAGCATCGAGTCGTAGCGCATGCCCCGGAGCTCGATGCCATGATTGCGCAGGACGTGCGCGTCGTACTTCAGGTGATGGCCGAGCTTCGGCCGCGACGCGTCCTCGAGCAGCGGCTTGAGCTTCCCGAGCACGGCCTCGCGATTCAGCTGGACGGGTGCGCCCGGGCAGGTGTGCGCGAGCGGCACGTAGGCCGCGTGGCCGGGCTCGACGCAGAACGACACACCCACGATCTCGGCCTGCATGTAGTCGAGCGACGTGGTCTCGGTGTCGAACGCGAAGACCTGGGCGTTGCGCAGGCGTTCGAGCCAGGCGTCGAGCTGCTCCTCGGTCAGGACGGTTTCGTAGTGGCGCGGGAACGCCTCACGCGAGCTCTGGGCGCTTGCTGCCGCCACCGCGGGGGAGGGCTGCGTGGAGGGTTGGTCGGAAGGCAGCGGCGGCGGCTCCGCCGTCGCGCCCGGCAACTGCCTCAGCAGCGAACGCAGCTCGAGCTTCGTGAACAGCTCGCGCAGGCGCGGCACGTCGGGGTCGCGGCGCCGCAATTCGTCCGGCTTCAGCTCGAGCTCGAGTGCGCAGTCGATCGTGGCGAGCTGCCGTGACAGGGCGAGGTCGGCGGTGTGCGCGCGCAGGCTCTCGCCCACCTTGCCCTCGATCTCGTCCTGGTGCGCGAGCAGGTTGTCGAGCGTCGTGTACTGGTTGAGCCACTTCGCCGCGGTCTTCGGGCCGACTTTCGGCACGCCCGGGATGTTGTCCGAGGTGTCGCCGACCAGCGCGAGGTAGTCGACGATCTGCTCGGGGTAGACGTCGAACTTGATCTTCACGCCCGCGCGGTCGAGCGACGAATCGGTCATCGTGTTGACCAGCGTGACGCGGTCGTCCACCAGCTGCGCCATGTCCTTGTCGCCGGTGGAGATGAGCACTCGCAGGCCGTCTTGCGCCGCACGGCGCGCGAGCGTGCCGATCACGTCGTCGGCCTCGACACCCGGCACCCGCAGCAGCGGCAGGCCCAGCGCCTCGACGGCAGTGATGAGCGGGTCGACCTGCGCCCGCAGGTCGTCGGGCATCGGCGGGCGATGGGCTTTGTACTCGGCGAACAGTTCGTCGCGGAACGTCTTGCCCGGCGCGTCGAACACCACGCCGATCAGCGGCGGGTCCTGCTCCTTGAGCAGCTTCTGCAGCATGTTGAGCACGCCGAGGACCGCCCCCGTGGGTTCACCTTGCGAGTTGGTGAGCGGCGGCAGTGCGTGGAAGGCCCGGTACAGGTACGACGAGCCGTCCACCAGGACGAGCGTGCGCGGCTCAGCCACGGTTGGGTCCGGCCTGGGGATCCTTCGGCGGCTCTTCCGGTTTCTGCGCGGGCTCCGGTGCAGGCTTCGGCTCGGTGGCGGGCGCGGGCTCGGCCGATGCCTCCGGCGGTGTTGCGGCTGGCGCCGGACGGATCGTGACGTCCGACTTCTCCGGCAAGTAGAGCGGCCCCTTCAGCCCGCAACCACTCGCCGCCAGGACGACCAGTGCGATGCCCGTCAGCATGCGCAGTTTCACGGCTTCGTGCTCCCGACCACCGGCGGCGGCGCGCCTTCGACCACCGCCAGGGTGAGGCGCGAAATGCAGGCGAGCTTACCCTTGTCGTCCTCGATGCGGATTTCCCACACCTGGGACCGTGCGCCGATATGGACCGGGCGGGCAGTGGCCGTGACGCGGCCGCTGCGGACCGCACGCAGGTGATTGGCGTTGATTTCCTGGCCGACGCAGTAGTACCGGGTGGTGTCGACCACGCAGTTGGCGCCCGTGCTGCCGAGCGTCTCGGCCAGCGTCACTGAGGCGCCGCCGTGCAGCAGCCCGTAAGGCTGCCAGGTCCGCTTGTCCGCGGGCATCGTGGCGCGAATGTAGTCGGGCCCGATTTCCGTGAAGCGGATGTCGAGGTACTCGACCATGCTGTCCTTCGACAAGCCGTCGAGTTCTTCCAGGGTGTATGGTCGGAACCAGATGCTCATTGCGGGTCTCGGGGGTGGGGTCCGCGATTGTACCCTCCGGGGCTCTGCAGCCGGTGCGGTTGGGCTGTACACGCATGGCGCCGCAGGGCCCGAGAAGGCACAATTGTTGCAGAGCAAAAGACCCCCAACGGAGCCGTCCCATGACCGATTACCAGGCGCCAGTCCGGCAGATGCGTTTCACCATCGAGCACCTCGCCGACTTCAAGGCGGTGGCCGCGTTGCCCGACTTTTCGTCCGTGGACGGCGACACGACGCAGGCCGTGCTCGAGGAAGCCGCCAAGTTCGCCGGCAGCGTGCTCGCGCCGATCAACTGGCTGGGCGACCGGCAGGGCGTGAAGGTGGTGAACGATGCCGTGCAGGTGCCGCAGGAGTTCGCCACCGCCTACAAGCAGTTCTGCGAGGCCGGCTGGCCGGGCATCGCGTCGAACCCCGAGTTCGGCGGACAGGGTTTCCCGAAGACCGTGGCGCTCGCGTGCGACGAGATGTGGGCGGCCGCCAACGTGGCGTTCGCGCTGTGCCCCGAGCTGACCCAGGGCGCGATCCTCTCGATGGACCGCCACGCGACGGATGAACTCAAGCAGACCTATCTCGAGAAGCTCGTGAGCGGGCAGTGGTCGGGCACCATGTGCCTCACCGAGCCGGCGGCGGGCTCCGACCTGTCGTCGCTCACCACCAAGGCCGAGCCGAACGGCGACCACTACCTGATCAGCGGCACCAAGATCTACATCACCTGGGGCGACCACCCCATGGCCGGGAACCTCGTCCACCTCGTGCTGGCGCGGCTGCCGGACGCGCCTCCGGGCACGAAGGGCATCTCGCTGTTCGTGGTGCCGAAATACAAGCTCAATGCCGACGGCACGCCGGGCGAGTTCAACGACGTGATCCCGGTGTCGGTCGAGCACAAGATGGGCATCCACGCGAGCCCGACCTGCGTGCTCGCGTTCGGCGGCAAGGGCGGTTCCGTCGGCTACATGGTCGGCAAGCCGAACGAAGGCCTGGCCGCGATGTTCACGATGATGAACTACATGCGTCTCGGCGTCGGTGCGCAGGGCGTCGGACTCGCCGAGCGCTCGTACCAGAAGTCGGTCGCGTACGCGCGCGAGCGCGTGCAGGGCCGCGCGCCGGGCGAGAAGGGCCGCGTCACAATCATCCGCCACCCCGACGTGCGCCGGATGCTGCTCCTGATGCGCTCGCTCACTCAAGCCTCGCGCGCGATCTGCTACTACACCGCATCGTGCCTCGACCGTTCCGCCCACGGCACCGACGCCGAGCAGGTCGCCGTGTGGCAGGCACGTGCCGACCTGATGACGCCGATCGCCAAGGCCTGGTGCACCGAGGCCGCGCAGGAAGCAACCTCGCTCGGCATCCAGGTCCACGGCGGCATGGGTTACGTCGAGGAGACCGGCGTCGCGCAGTTCTATCGCGACGCGCGCATCGCCTCGATCTACGAAGGCACGAACGGCATCCAGGCGATCGACCTCGTCGGCCGCAAGGTGCTGCGCGACGGCGGTGCCACCGTGTCGGCGTTCGTCACCGACATGCGCAGCGTCGATGCGCCGCTCGCCAACGCGGGTGACGAGTTCGCCGTCGTGCGCAAGGCGCTCGCGCGCGGCCTCGACGAGCTGGTGCAGTGCTCCACGTACCTGCTCACCGCCGAGCGCAAGGATCCCGAGCTCGCCGGCGCCGCGGCGTTCGACTACATGATGCTGCTCGGCACGGTGATCGGCGGCTGGCAGCTCGCGCGCGGTGCACTGGCAGCGCTCGACGAACTCAACGCCGGTGCCGAGGACAAGCCGTTCCTTCAGGCGCAGGTCGTGATGGCGAAGTTCTACGCCGAGCACGTGCTGCCGCGCTGCACGGCGTATGCAGCCGCAGTACAGGCCGGCAGCGCGTCGAAGATGGCGCTCGCCGCCGAGCACTTCTGAGCGGGCTGCACCGCCATGGCGCAGCCATTGCTCGACGCCGTCGCGCCGGTCCACGCCCCGGCCGGCGCCGAAGCGTGGCTGCCTTTTGCGGAGTGCCGCGACCGCGTGCCGGCTGCGCTCGAGCCGTGGCTTGCGGAGCCCGGGCTGCTCACCGCGCGCGTACGCGCGGCATGTGGGCCGACGGCGCGGCTGCACATGCTGCGCCTCGATCCGGCGCCGCTCGATCCGCACATTGCACGGCGGCTCGGCGTCGACGATGCCACCTGCCTGCTGCGAGAGATCGAGTTCACCTGCGGGGCGCGCCGCTGGATCTTCGCCCAGACCGTGCTGCCGCAATCGAGCGTCAAGCACCATCCGTGGCTGCGCGAGCTCGGTGACCGGGCGCTCGGCGAGTCGCTGAGCGCGGTCGAGGACGTGCGGCGCGAGCCCCTCGAGTACCTCGAGTTGCACGGCCGTCATCCGCTGGCCCGGGCAGCCGGCGCCGATGCGTCCACGGGTTCGTTGTGGGCGCGCCGCGCCGTGTACCGCCTCGGCGACTGGCCGATACTCGTGCAGGAAGTGTTCCTGCCCGCATTGGGCCGCTGCGACTGAGCGCGCGGCCAGGAGGCCATCATGAGCTTCGTCATTCCCCCGAGCCCGCAGCCGTCGGTGGAGATCGCCGGTTCCGGCGAGCGCTTCCCGGTGCATCGCATCTACTGCGTCGGCCGCAACTACGCCAAGCACGCGCGCGAGATGGGCATGGACCCGGATCGCGAGCCGCCGTTCTTCTTCTCGAAGCCCGCGGACGCCGTCGTGGCGAACGGCACGCCCGTGCCGTACCCGCCGCGCACGTCGAACCTGCACCACGAGCTCGAACTGGTGGTGGCGATCGGCACGGGCGGCAGCGACATCCCGCTCGACAGTGCACTGGCTCACGTGTACGGCTACGCAGTCGGCCTCGACCTGACGCGGCGTGACCAGCAATTCGCCGCGCGCGACCAGGGTCGTCCATGGGACGTGGCCAAGGGCTTCGATCATTCGGCACCGGTGAGCGCCATCCGCCCGGCGGCCGAGATGGGGCATCTCGAGCAAGGCGCGATCTGGCTCGAAGTGAACGGCGAGCCCCGGCAGCGCGCGAACCTGTCCGAGATGATCTGGAGCGTGCCGGAGATCGTGGCCGAGCTCTCGACCTATTTCGAGCTGCGCCCGGGCGACCTGATCTTCACCGGTACCCCCGAGGGCGTGGGCCCGGTGACGCGCGGCGACAGCCTCGTCGGCGGCATCGACGGGCTCGAGACCCTGCGCATCACGATCGTCTGAGCGGCAGCAGGCGGCGGGGGAGGAACATGGCGCTGAGGCTCTACACCTATTGGCGCAGCTCGGCGGCGTACCGCGTGCGCATCGCGCTTGCGGTGAAGGGACTGCAGTACGAGGCAGTGCCGCGCCACCTGCTGCGTGACGGCGGCGAGCAGCGCCGCCCGGAGTACCTCGAACTCAACCCGCAAGGTCTCGTGCCGGCACTCGAGCACGACGGTCACGTGGTGACGCAGTCGCTCGCGATCTGCGAGTACCTCGAAGAGACCCACCCGTTGCCGCCGCTGCTGCCCGCCGACCCGCTCGGACGCGCTGCCGTGCGGGCCATGGCGCTGGCGATCGCCTGCGATGTCCATCCGCTCAACAACCTGCGCGTGCAGCAGTACCTGCGCGGCGAGCTCGGACAGGACGACGCGACCGTGTCGCGCTGGACCCGCCACTGGATCGACCGCGGCTTCGTTGCCTTCGAGCGATTGATCGCCCGTCATACCGGCGATGGGCGGCACTGCTACGGTTCGTCGGTGACCCTGGCCGACGTGTTTCTCGTGCCCCAGGTGTACAACGCGCGGCGCGCGCAGCTCGACCTGTCGCCCTATCCGCGGCTGGCCGCAGTGGTGCAGCATCTCGAATCGGTTCCGGCGTTCGCCGCCGCGCGACCGGAAGCCCAACCCGACGCTGAGTAAGGAGTCCATCGCATGGTCACGGCTGTCGTACTGATCAAGGCTGAAACCGACCAGGTCACGGGCCTCGCCGAGAAGCTCGCCGAGCTGGAGGGCGTGAGCGAGGTGTTCTCGGTGGCCGGCCAGTACGACCTCGTCGCGCTGGTGCGCGTGCGCGAGAACGAGGACCTCGCCCGCGTGATCAGCGACAAGATGCGCAAGCTGCGCGGCATCACGAGCTCCGAGACCCTGATCGCGTTCAAGGTCTATTCGAAGCAGGATCTCGAGGCGGGCTTCGCGCTAGGACTGGATTAGAGAGTTCCTCCCAGCCGTCGCAGCGCATCCGGCTGGAAATCCATCAGCCGGCCTTTCACGCCGAACTGGATCGGTTCCTTGATCTCGTTGTCGAGGCCGCCGGCGATGTAGCCGCCGGTGGTGAGGTCGTGCACCACGCCGAAGCGGTACCACGGCACCACGGCGTCGTAGTACTGCACCATGCCGAGCAGTGACACCCGCCACAGGCCGCCGCGGTTGTCGTAGGCGTCTTCCGACACGACGCTCCAGCTGTCCTCGTCGAGGTAGAACGTGCGCTTGCCGTAGACGTGGCGCTGGCCCGCCTTGAGCGTGCCTTCCACCACCCACACGCGGTGCAGTTCGTAGCGCACGAGGTCGGCGTTGAGCGTGTGCTTGCCCACGATGTCCTTGTACTTGAGCGACTTGTCGCCCACCTTGTAGGTGTTGTACGGGACGTACATCTCGCGCTTGCCGACGAGCTTCCACTCGAAGCGGTCGGGCGCGCCGTTGTAGCCGTCCACCTGGTCGGTGACGATCATGCCCTCGGAGCCGTCGTTGATGCCGTCGTAGGCGAGGTCGGGCGCGCGCCGCACGCGCCGCTGGCCGGCGTTGTAGATCCACGCCGAGCGCTGCTCGGCCACCTGGTCCACCGGCTCGTGCACCAGGAAGATCGTGCCGCGCAGCGTCGCGGGCTCGGTGAAGTAGCCGAGCGCGTAGAACAGGCGGTTCGGCTCGGCATCAGCCATGTTCTGCGCGTAGATGCGCGACGAGCGGAATCCGATCTTGTAGTAGTCGCCGTTGGCACGCACCGGGAACGAGTGGCCGACGCGCGTGGTGCCGCCGCCGACGTAACGCACGAGATGGTTCCAGATCGCCTCGAGCCCGCTTTGCGGGATCGGGAACGGCGTGGTCGAGCCGCCGAGGTTCCTCAGGCCGAAACCGTTCAGCTCCACCTTCGGCGCCTGCTCGCGCACGTGATCCGTCACTTCCCTCGGCAGCGCCGCCGTGCGCCGCGTCGGGTAGACGTTCATGCGGAAGTGCTGCGGGTACTTCTTGAGCAGCGCCTGCATGCCGGTGGACAGCTTGTCCGCATGCTGGGCCGCATTCGCCGCCGTGATCGTGAAGAGCAGCTTGTCGTCGGCGAACGGATCGACGTAACCCTGCTGCGGGTTCCAACCGGCGGGCGGCCGCGTGAGGCCGCCGTCCCAGGCGGGGATGCTGCCATCCGCATTGCCGGCGCGCTCGGCGCCGATGGGCGTGAGGTCCTTGTCGAGGCGGGAGAAATCCCGCCCCGCGGCTGCGGCCGGCAGGGCGAGGGCGGCGAGGGCGGCGAGGGCGAACAGGTGGATCAGCGGCGCTTTCATGCCGGCGATCGTATCAGTCCTCGCGCAATTTTTGCCCCACGCGCCGGTATGCCTCGCGGAACGGGATGCCTTCCTTCGCCACCAGGGCGTTCGCCTCGGCGGCCGCGTGGATGTCGGCGTCCATGCGGATCCGTTCCGGCCGGAAGCGCAACTGCGGGATCGCGGCCGCCATGATCGCAAGCGAGTCGCCGCAGAGGTCGATCGAGCGGAACAGCGGCGCCTTGATCAGCTGCAGGTCGCGCTGGTAGCCCGACGGCAGCTTGGCGGTGATGCCGAGCACCTCCGTGAGGCAGGCCTGCGCCGTCGCCGTGCGGCCGCGCACGAGTTCGAACACGTCGGGGTTGCGCTTCTGCGGCATGATCGACGAACCGGTCGTGAAGGCGTCCGGCAGGTCGACGAACCCGAACTCGCGCGTGTAGAAGAGCAGCAGGTCGGAGGCGAGGCGGCCGAGGTCCTGCATCAGGATCGCCACCTGGAACAGCACTTCCGCCTCGGCCTTGCCGCGCGACAGCTGGACGGCCGTCACCGGCTCGTGGTTCTGCGGGAAGTCGAGCCGCCGTCGCGTGCCGTCGCGGTTCACCGGCAGGTTCGGCGTGCCGTAGCCGGCTGCGCTCCCGAGCGGATTCTTGAGGATGCGGCGGAATGCATGCCGCAGGCCGTCGGCGTCGTCCACGATCTCTGCGGCGAAGCCACGCGCCCACAGCGCCACCGAGCTCGGCATCGCCTGCTGCATGTGCGTGTAGCCGGGCAGCTCGATCGCGCCCTGTTCCTTCGCCAGGCCTTCGAGCGCCTCGGCCACGTGGTGGGCGCCCTCGACCAGTTCCTCGACGGCGTCGCGCAGGTACAGGCGCAACGCGGTCAGCACCTGGTCGTTGCGCGAACGGCCGGCATGCAGGCGTGCGCCCGCGGCACCGGTCTTCTTGGTGAGCAATGTCTCGAGCGCGGTCTGGCCGTCCTCGAGGTCGAGCGTCACCGACCACTCGCCGCGAGCGTGTTCAGCGGCGATCTCGTTCAGGCCGTTGCGGATCGCCTCGAGGTCGGCGTCGCTCACCAGGCCCGCGTCGTGCAGCATCTCGGCGTGCGCGATCGAGGCGCGCACGTCGTAGGCCACCAGCCGGTTGTCGAGCGCGTGGTCCTCGCCGGCGGTGTAGCGCAGCACGCGCTCGTCGAGCGGGGCACCCTTGTCCCAAAGTCGTGTCACTTGGCCCCCTGTTCCGCCGCGCTCAGCGCCTTGGTGTCGGCGACGACCAGCGTGCCGGTGCCTTCGTTGGTGAAGATCTCGGCGAGCAGCGCGTCCGGAGCGGCGTAAGAGATCACGTGCACGCGCCGTACGCCGCCGCGGATGGCGGACTCGATGGCGCTCGACTTCGGCAGCATGCCGTCCGAGAGCGCGCCTTCCTCGCGCAAGCGGCGCAGGCCGGCGACGTCGGTGTAGGAGATCAGCGAGTGCGGATCGTCGAGCCGCTCGAGGATGCCCGGCGCACCGGTGCAGAGAATCAGCTTCTCGGCATCCATTGCGCCGCCGATCGCAGCCGCCACGGTGTCGGCGTTGATGTTGAGCAGCTGGCCCGAGGCGTCGGCCGACAACGGACTCACTACAGGCAGGAAGCCGGCGTCGAGCAGGCGCGTGATCACCGACGCGTCGATGCCATCGATGTCGCCGACCATGCCGTAGTCCACCACCTCGCCGCTTGCGAGCGTGACGGGCGCGCGCTTGTGCGCCCTGACCAGGCCGCCGTCCACGCCGCTCACGCCGATCGCGGCGATGCCGAACTCGCGGCACAGTGCCAGCAGGCGGGTGTTGATCAGGCCGTTCAGCACCATGGCCGTGGTGTCGATCGCGGCGTCGTCGGTCACGCGCCGGCCCTGCACCATGCGAGTCTCGACGCCCATCTTCTGCGTGACGTCGTCGAGCTGCGGGCAACCGCCGTGCACCAGGACCACGCGGATGCCGAGGTGGTGCAGGATCGCCACCTGCTCCATGAACGCGCGCATGGTCGCGACGTCGCGGAACGCGCCGCCGCCGGTCTTGATGACGAAGACCTTGCCCTTGTACATGTGGATGTAGGGCGCCGCCCCGCGCAGCGCCCGAACCGTGACGGCCTGTTCGCCCTTGTGTCCGATCATCTTCGTCTTACCCCTTGAGCAGTCGGTAGAGCACGGCCATCTGCACGACCATGCGGTTGGCAGCCTCGCGGATCACCTGCGATCGCGGCCCGTCGAGCACCGCGTCCGCCACGGCGACGTTGCGTCGCACGGGCAGGCAGTGCATGAAGTGGCAATCCGGGCGCGCGCCGGCGAACCAGGATTCCTGCACGCGCCAGTCGACGAGCGGCTGGCGCAGCGCGGCTTCCGCCTCGGCGTTGCCGTAGCAGGCGGGTGAGCCCCATTCCTTTGCGTACAGCACGTGCGCACCAGCGAGCGCGGTCGCGCGATCGGTCGTTTCGCTGACCGTGCCGCCGGACGCGGTTGCAGCGGCGCGCGCCTTTGCCATGATGGGCTCGGGCAATGCGTAACCGTCGGGACGCAGTACCACCACTTCCATGCCGCGCTGCGCGGCCATGTGCAGTGCCGCCGCCGGCACGGCGAGCGGCAGTGCGCGCGGGTGATAGACCCAGGACAGCACGAACTTGCCAGCGCGCGGCACGTGGAGGTCGTCCATCGTCTTCCAGTCCGCGAGCGCCTGGCACGGGTGGTTCACGGCGGACTCGAGGTTGACGAAAGGCTTCGGGCAGAGGTTCGCCATCAGGTTGAACGGCGTCTCGGCGAGGTCGGCCGCGAGATCCTTGCCCTCCGCGAAGGCGCGCAGGCCGAGCGCGTCGCAGTACGACGCGAGCACCGGGATCGCTTCGCGCACGTGCTCGGCTGCGCCGCCGTTCATCACCGTGCCGTCGCGAGTCTCGACGTTCCAGGTTCCCTGGCCGGGCGTCACCACGAACGACGTGCCGCCGAGCCGCATCATGCCAGCCTGGAACGAGGACAGCGTGCGCAGCGACGGGTTCATGAACAGCAGGCCGAGGATCTTGCCGGCGAGCGCATGCGGCTCCGGGTGCTCCTGCAGGCGGCGCGCGAGGTCGATCAGGTCCGCCACCTGGTCGCGGGAGAAGTCGGCGAGGTCGAGGAAGCGATGCATGAGGAAGTGACTAGTGACTAGTGAATAGGGGGTAGTGAGAGCAGCAGCCTCAACCAGGCAGCGACACCAACGCGTCACGCAGCTGGGCGACGTGCTGCGCCTCGAGCACGTAGGGTGCCAGGATGCGCACCACGTTGGGGTCACCGCTGGTGCCGGTGAGGATGTCGCGCTCGAGCAGTTCGCGCTGCACGTCCTTCGCGGGGCGGCGGGTGCGCAGCCCCAGCAGGAACCCGGCGCCCTGAGTCGCGACCACCGGACCGACGACGCAGGTCTCGCGGATCAGTTGCGACAACCTGCGCACGTTGGCGAGCAGCCCTTCGCTTTCGATGATGTCCACCACCGCTTCGATCAGCGCGCACGCCATCGGGCCGCCGCCGAAAGTGGTGCCGAGGTCGTCAGTCTTGAGGTGCGCCGCGACGTGGTCCGCCATCAGCAGCGCCGCACAGGGAAAGCCTGCGCCGAGCGCCTTGGCCGTCGTCAGCATGTCGGGCGCGATGCCGTGCATGTTCGCCGCGAACGGGAAGCCGGTGCGGCCCATGCCGCACTGCACTTCGTCGAGGATCAGCATCGCGCAGGTCTCGCTGCAGCGTGCTCTCAGTGCGGCCAGGAATTCCTGGCCGAGGTCCACGGCGCCTGCGACGCCCTGCACCGGTTCGGCGATCACGGCGGCGGTGTCCGTGCCAATCACGCGCGCAATCGCGCCGAGGTCGCCGCGCGGGATGAACTCCACGTCGAACGGCATCTGCGGGAAGCCGTACCACTTCTTCGCGGCGCCCCAGGTGACTGCACCGGCCGCGGCGGTGCGGCCGTGGAAGCTGCCCTCGATTGCCACCACCGTGCGGCGGCCCGTGATCTTGAGTGCCAGCTTGAGGGCGTTCTCGTTCGACTCGGCGCCCGTGTTGACGAAGAACGCCGTGTCGAGTCCCAGGCCGGCGAAACGCGTGAGGCGCGTAGCCGCCCGGGCCCGGACGCCGAGCGGCACGGCGTTGCTCTGGAACAGCAACGCCCGGGCCTGCTGCTCGAGAGCCGTGTGCCATCGCGGGTGCGAGTATCCGAGCGCCGCCACCGCATGGCCGCCGTAGAGGTCGAGGATGCGCCGTCCGTCGCGCGTGCGCAGGTGCACGCCCTCCGCGTCGACGACGTCGAGCGGCCATTGGGCGTAGACGGGAGCCAGATGGTCGGTGGTCATGTCCATCCTGCCGCCGCCTGCATCAGTCCCGCGGTTTCGTCGAACCCGAGCATCCGGTTCATCCACTGCACGGCGCCACCCGCCGCGCCCTTGGTCAGGTTGTCGACGACACAGGTGACGACGACGCTGTCGCCGTGAGCCACGCCGGACAGCTGCGCGAAGTTGCTCGCCACCACGTCCTTGACGCGGGGCGCCTCCCCGGCCACGCGCACGAACACCGACTGGTCGTAGTAATCGCGCAGGGCGTTCACCAGCTCGTGGCTGGTGAGCGGCTCGCGCGCGACGGCCTGCACGGTGACGTGGATGCCGCGCGCGAAAGGCCCGGAGTGCGGTACGAAGTGCAGGTCGGCATCCACGCCGCTTGCCTCGAGCGCGAGCGCCCGCACCTCGGGTGCGTGGCGGTGGGTCAGCGCGTTGTAAGAGTACAGGTCGGAGTGGCGCTGCGGGTGATGCGTGCCGGCGGTCGGCTGGCGCCCGGCGCCGGTGCTGCCGGTGACGCCGCTGACGAACAGCCGTGGCTCGACCAGTCCGAGCGACAGCAGCGGAACGCTCGCGAGCAGCATGGCCGTGGCGAAGCAACCCGGGTGCGCGACGTGCGGCGTGTGCAGCGTGTTCAGGTGCTCGGGCACGGCGCAGGAGAACTGCGCGATCCGCGCCGGCGCGCCGTGCGGGTGCTTGTAGACCGCCTCGTACGCTTCCTCCGTGCGGAAGCGGAAATCCGCCGAGATGTCCACGACGCGCGGCTGCGTGCCGGCCTGCTCGGCGGCGGCGAGCAGCTTGTCGATCATGGCCGCCGACACGCCGTGCGGCGCCGCCGAGAACACGGCCGTGACCGGGTTGGCCGTGACGTACTCGACGACCTCGTCGTGCCCGGCGAATCGCAGGTGCGGCAGCACCGGCTGCAGGTGGCGGAAGAACTGCGCGATGGGCTCGTCGGGCTGGCTGTCGGAGGCGACCGCCGCGAGGTCGAGGTGTGGGTGCGTGGCGAGCAGGCGCAGCAATTCGCCGGCCACGTAGCCGGTGCCGCCCAGCACGATCGCCGGGATGCGCGGGCTCATTCTGCGGCGGCTCGCGCGAGCTGCGCGCCGAGGCCGAGGCTTTCGATGATGTGGTCGCCCAGCGCGGCACCCGAGGCCATGGCGTTGAACGCGCGCACGCTCATCTGGTCCTGGATGATGTTCACGCCCACCGCGTTGTCGGTGGCCGGCCCCGTCACAGCACAGGGCTCGATGTCGAAGCGCTCGCGCAGCAGCTTGACGCCGCCCCACGCCGCGACCGGGTCATTCGCCGACAGCACCACGGCGGTGAGCGCCATGCGGATGTCGTGCTCGGCGAGGATCGCCTCGACGCCGTAGGCTCCGAGGATGCCGTCGCCGAGCTCGAACACGACGACGTCGGGGCGTCCCTGCGTCATCTCGGTCAGCATCGTGCGAGTGAGCGCCGGCCCCGACTTTGCAGTCGTGGTGCAGATGCCGAGATCCGTGAAGATCATGCTGCGGCGCGCACCCGAGTCCTCCATGGCGAGGATGTCACGGCGCAGCGACACGCCGGTGGCCTTGAATGCGTGCACCGACAGGCCGCGGTGACGCATGCGGCTCACGATCGCGCAGGCAGCGGCTGTCTTGCCGGCCTCCATGCAGGTGCCCGCGAGCGCCACCACGGGTACGCCGTGCGTATCGAGCCCCGCCGCGTAGTCGAGCTTGCGGCTGCCGACCCTGGCCGGCACGCCGATGCGTTCGCCGAGGAACGGGAACTGCAGCACGCAGCCGAGCACGCGGCAGTCGAACGGCTGGCCCTTGTCGGGGTTCACCGAATCGCAGACGCCGAGCACGCCGCCGATGTTCAGGAGCTGCACGATGTCGCCCGCCTGCACCTTCTCCGGGATGTGTCCCGAGTAACCGAACAGCGCCTGGCGGTGGCCGAGCGCGCCCACGATCACGTCGCCACGCGACACCTTCGCCATGCGGCCGCTGGTGAGCTCCAGGGTGTTGTAGGTGGACTTGTTGTTCAGGACCTCGACCACCAGCACCACGCCTTCCTCGCAGGGGATGTCCTGCGTGGCGATGCGGATCTCGTGGCTGAGGCCGCAGGCCTGCGCGATCGAGGCGATCTTGTCGACGACGACGGTGCGCATCTGGCTTGCCATCGTCACTCTCCCTGCGCGGACCGGCCGGCCCGCGTGTAGAAGATGCCCGGCAGCGCCAGCATCTTGGAAAAGCCGTGCGCCTCGGCGGCGGTCCACTCGCCGGCGGATTCACCGTAGGCGCCCTTCGAGGCCTTCATCAGCGACCAGGGCGAGGCCACGCCCTCGACGAACACCGTGCCCGGCCGCAGCAGCACGTGCACCTCGCCGGTGACGCGCGCCTGCGACGACACGAAGAACGTCTCGATGTCGCGGCACACCGGGTCGAGGTGCTGGCCTTCGTGGACGAGGTCGCCGTACGGGCCGGCGAGCGAGTCCTTTAGGCGCGCCTGGCGCGCTGACAGCACCAGCTTCTCGAGTTCGCGGTGCGCATTCAGCAGGATCTCGGCGGCCGGCGCCTCGAACGCCACGCGGCCCTTGAAACCGATGATCGTGTCGCCCAGGTGGATGCCGCGGCCGATGCCGAACCTCGCGCCGAGCGACTCGACGGCTTCGATCAGGCTCACCGCATCCATCTTCCTGCCATCGAGCGAGCAGGGCACGCCGGCCTCGAAGCCGATGGTGTGCCGCTCCGGGGCGTGCGGATTCGTGAACGCCTCGCGGGTCAGCACCCAGGCGGTGTCGGGGATGCAGGTGTCGGAGACGAGCGTCTCCTTGCCGCCGATCGTGGTGCCCCAGAGGCCGCGATTCACCGAGTACGCCGCGCCGAACGGCGGCACCGGCAGCTGGCGCGACTCGAGGTAGGCGAGCTGCTCGGGGCGCTTGAACGCGCGATCGCGCACCGGCGCCAGGATCTCGAGCTCCGGCGCGAGCGTGCGCAGCGCCACCTCGAAGCGCACCTGGTCGTTGCCCGCAGCGGTGGAGCCGTGCGCGACGACCTCGGTGCCGAGCTTGCGCGCCCACTGCGCGACGGTCTGCGCCTGCAGCACGCGCTCGGCGCCCACGCACAGCGGGTAGAGGTTGCCGCGGCGCACGTTGCCCATGATCAGGAACTTGATCACCTGCTCGAAGTACGCCGGCCGCGCGTCGACGAGGTAGTGCTGGACCGCGCCGAGGGTCTTCGAGCGCTCCTCGAGCATCTTCGCGGTGGCGTCGTCGATGCTGCCGGTGTTCACCGTGAGCGTGACGACCGGGCGGCCGTAGGTTTCCGCGAGCCACGGCACGCAGAACGAGGTGTCGAGGCCGCCGGAGAAAGCGAGCAGGATGGGCTTGGCGCCCGCGGAGGTCTGGGTCATGGCAGTTCTCAGCGTCCGAAAATGGCTTGGAGGTGCGCGTGCAAGCGGCGCTGGGTGCGTGCGCTCGCGGTCGCGATCATGATCGTGTCGTCGCCCGCGATGGTGCCGACGATCTCTGGCCAGCGCGCCTTGTCGAGGGCGATGGCGACACTCTGGGCCGTGCCGGCCGTGGTGCGCAGCACCGTCAGGTTGGGGCCCGCGGCCCGGTAACCCTTGACGAACGACTGCACGGCCTCGAAGTGACTCGGCGTCAGCGCGTCTTCAACCGCTGGCAGCAGGTATCGGTCCGCGCCCTTCACGACGCCGAGCTCGCGCAGGTCGCGGCTCACGCTCGACTGCGTGGCCTCGAAACCCTCCGCGCGCAGCAACTCCACGAGCTCGGCCTGCCGGCCGACCGCGGTCTGCCGCAGGATGCGCGCGATCGCATCCCGGCGGTGCAGCTGGGAGTGGGGGTCGGTGGCCAAGGGGGTGCGTCCGGGTCTGGCAGGGTGAATAATTAGCATCCGAATGTGCATAATTATGCACGACTTGTCAAGCATCGCTGGCCCCCCGATGACGACGGGGCCCGGCGCGTCGCACCGGGCCCCGTCCGGGAGCACTTGCCGGGCTGCGGCCGCCGGGTCAGAACGGCTTGGTGACGCCGATGAACGCGATCGTCAGGATCAGGATCCAGTACACGTAGGCGAGCTTGCGCGACAGGTTGATCTCGCGCGTCAGTTTCGCTTCGAGTTCGGCGTTCGGGCCGCCCGCCGCGAGCTGGCGGAAGGTCTCGGTCCAGTGGCGCATCACGAAGCGCAGGATCAGGCCGATCACCAGCGTGAAGGAATAGAGCAGCACCTTGGTCGAGTACCAGTCGGCCAGGAACGGCTTGCCGATCGTGAGCGAGGAGATGGCGCAGATCATGAGCGCCGGGATCAGCACGTAGCGGATGCGGTCGTCCATGCGCGTGAGGCGGATGCCGGCATCGGTGCCACGCTTGGCGAAGGCCGCCAGCGCCAGCGCGATCCAGCCGGCCGTCAGGATCCACATCAGCACCAGCCAGCCGCCGCCGAGCGGCTGCACGCCGAAATTGTGGCCCATGTGCAGGCCGATCGGCAGCAGCAGGATGATGCCGAGCCGGGCGAGGATGTCGATGCGGTAGGCCGTCTCCATGTGGCGGCGGCGCTCGTCGAGCGACAGCTTCGGGTTGGTGACGTGGTAGGACGTCTGGAACACGCCCCACTCGCCGCCGAGCCAGTAGACCATGGCGACGATGTGCAGCCACTTCAGGATCAGGTGACTCGCGATCATGCGGATTCTCCCCTGGTGAATCGGGTTGTTGCTTCGGTATTCAGGCCGCCACGAGCCGCCGGCGCCCGCCCGCCGCGGGACGCCGCCCGCTGCGCCCGGCGCCGGGCGCGTCCGCGTCCCGCTCGCGATCCGTCGCGGATTCGACGCGCTCGGCCAGCGTGCCGAGCGATGCGGCGAGCCGCTCGAGTTCCGCGCGCGTCAAGCCACGGAGGCAGCGCCCGAGCCACGCTTGCTGGCGGCTCTCGAGCGCGGTCAGGATGCGCCGCCCTTCCCCGGACAGGGCGACGAGCCCGGCGCGCAGGTGGTCGACGTTGGGCTGCAGCTCGACGAGCCCCTGCCCGGCGAGCTGATCGACGGTGCGCTGCACGCTCTGGCGCTTGAGGCCGAGGCGGCGGGCGATCTGCGAGACCGTGAGTGACTGGCGCGCCGCCACCTTCATCACCTGCCAGCGCGCGCCGGTGAGCCCGAACACGCCCGACATCACGTCGGCGGCCTCGAGCACCCGGCCGTGCAGCTGGAAGAGGCCGAGCAGCACGTCCTGGAAGGCGTCGTCGGCGGTGCGCTGGGCAGCGGTCATGGTCGGTTCCGTCAGCCGGTGCGGTGGGCGACAGAGGCTGGCAGAGTGACAGCAGGCTGTCAATTGCCGGGACGGCGGCCGGTGCTGGCGCGACAATGCACGCTCCTGCAGACACCGGTGGCCGCCATGACCGACCGTACCCTCGAACCCGCCCGGCGCCTGCACGCGCTCGCCCGTACGGGGCTGCATTTCTGCGGCAACGAGTACGACCGCGAGCGGTACGAGGAAATCGAGCGGATCGCGGCGGAACTGCTCGGCGGCTCCACGCCCGCCGACCGCGACGCACTGCTCGCGCTCTGGCGCACCGAGACCGGCTACGTGACGCCCAAGGTCGAGGTGCGCGGCGCGGCGTTCCGCGACGGCAAGGTGCTGCTGGTGCGGGAGTCGGCCGACCGGCGCTGGACCCTGCCGGGTGGCTGGGCCGACGTCAACGAGTCGCCGTCGCAGGCGGTCGAGAAGGAGATCGAACAGGAATCCGGCTTCCGGGCGCGTGCCGTGAAGCTCGCGGGCCTGTACGACCGGCGGTTGCACGGCCACGGACCCACGCTGCATCACAGCTGGAAGGTCTTCTTCCTGTGCGAGCTCACCGGCGGAGAGGCTCGCGGCAGCTACGAGACCGATGCAGTGGGCTTCTTCGATCCCGCTGCGCTGCCCGACATGTCGCTCGGTCGCAGCACGCCGCGGCAGGTGGCGCGCATGCTCGAGCACTGGCGCAATCGCGCGCTGCCCGCGGACTTCGACTAGCGCTCGATCTTGTACTCGACGTCGGCGCTCTGGTAGAGCCCGGCTTCCGCCTTCAGCGACCAGCGCTCGTTGAGCGTGTAGCGCAGCTTGATCGTGTTGATGGCCTCGACGATCGAGATGCCGTAGCTCACGAACAGGTTCGGCGAGAGGTACTTGCCGAGGACGACCGACGTGTCTTCGTCGCCGGTCTGCTCCACGCTCACCTCGTCGAGGCCGATGCGTGTGCCGAGGCCACCGAGCAGCAGGCCGCCGCCCCCCACGGCGAGGCTCTGCGCCGCGCGATCGAGCGACGCTGCCTCGCCGGACTGCAGCGTGTTGATCGACCGGCCCGTGAGCAGGTAGGAGAGCGCCTCGGCTTCGGGCAGCGGCGGTTCCGAGCTGATCGTCACGAATGGCTGCGACAGCGTGCCGCGCACGTTGAGCGTGACGACGACGTCTGCCGACCGGATCGTGCGCTCGCCGACCAGGTCGAGCGTGGGGTCGTCGAGCGGCGTGCGGTTGAACGACAGCACGCCACGCCTGATCGTCACGTACTGGCCGAACGCCTTGTATTCGCCCTCGACGACCTTGATCGAGCCGTTGCCACGCACCGTGTCGCCGGGCTTCGAGAGCACCGTCACGGCGCCCGCAAGCTTCGCCTTCAGCCCGAAACTGTCCACGCGCACGTCGTCGCCGAGCACCACGCGCACGCGGGCGCGGACACGCTCGAGCGTCGAGGGGCCCGATGCCTGGTCTTCCAGGCCCACGATCCTCTCGTCGGCCGAGGTCGACACGGTCGTGCTCAGGTCGCGGGGCGTGATGCGGGCGAGGGGGATCAGCACTTCGCCGCGCACGGCGTACCCGTCCTTCCCGGCGGCGATCGTCAGGTCGGGCGAAGCGACGATGCGGAACGACGGCGTATCCGCGACCATCAGCTTGTCGCCCTTCAAGTGCATCTCGCCGGTCATCACGTTCCCGGGCCACGTGAAGTGGCCGTCGAGTGCGAGCGTGCCGCGGGCGGCGCGGCCCTGCCCGCTGAACACCAGTTCGTCACCCTTGAACCGCCCGTCGAGCGTAAGGTCCGACAGCTGCATGTTCGTGCGGTACGTGTCGAGGCGGCCGTCGCGAACGTGGAACTCGCCGTCGAAGCGCGGGTCGCCGAGCGTGCCGCCGACCGCGATCGTAGCGTCGAGCTGGCCCGCCGAGTGGTCGATCTCCGGGACGAGCAAGGGCAGTGCGCTCAGGTCGGAGGACTCGCCGCGGATCGACCCACTCAGCGGGAAGTCCAGCGTCGCGAGCTGCGGGTCGCGCTGCGCCTTGACCTCGCCGAGCACCCGCGAGGTCTCGGCCAGCCGCAGGTCGAGGCGCGCGCGCATCTCGCCCGGGTCGACGAACAGGTCGAGCCGGCCCTGGCCGAGCTCGACCCGCTGCGTCCGGAACTGGTTGCGCGGAATGTCGAGCACCGGGTTGTCGAGCAGCAGCGTCGTGCCGCCGGTCCAGTCCTGGCCCGGCTCCTGTGCTGCCCAGCCGGCCGCCTGCAGGCGCCCGTCGAATTCCCGCCAGCCGAGGATCGAGCGCAGCAGCCGCCGCAGCGGCCAGTCCTGCGCGCTGTAGATCACGCGCCACGCAGCCGGGTCGGCGCGCCGCTCCCCCTCGACGCACAGCCGCGCCTCGTCGGATTTCAGGCAGATCGGCGCCACCTTGACGAGCGCGGGACTCACCTCGATGAGCGCGGGCTGCAGCAGCGTGGCGCCGCCGTCCGGGAACTTCACCGAGGACTCGTCGAGGCGTCCGCGCCAGGTGCGCTGGTCGGCCGCGTACGCGCCAGCTACGCCGACGCGGCCCCGGAATCCGGGCAACTGCCGCTCCTGGTCGCCTTGCGACGTGAACTCGAACGCCACCGCATGTTCGTCCATGCGGCCGTGTGCATCGAGCCGCGCCGAGTCGAGCACGACCGGCCCGAGGTCGATCTCCTTGGCGCGCGCGTCCAGCCTTGATTCGCGCTGGTCCGTGCCGTCGACATCGACGTCCACGTCGAGCGACTCGATGGTCGCCCCGGCGAAACCCACGCGCCGCGCCCGCAACTCGCCCTCCACCTGCGGCCGGGCGGCCCGGCCGTTCACACGGCCCGTCGACACCAGCTCACCGGCGAGATCCGGGTGCAACAGGGAAAGCGAACGCACGTCGGCGCTCCAGCGCAGGTCCATCGTGTCGGCCCAGCGGCCGTCGATGTCGACGTGCGACGGGCCGTTCGCAATGCGCACCCCGCGCAAGTCGTAGTTGCCGGCGCGGTGCGAGATCTCGCCGCGCCCGGTCAGCGCGCGCCCGGCGAGGGTGCCGGAGAGCGACGCGAGCCTCGCGGTCCACGGCGCGTCCGGCGTGAACCCGCGGCCCTCGACGGTGGCCGTCGCGCTCACGCGCCCGGACAGGTCGGACCGAAGGCCGGCCATGTCGATGTTCCGGGCCTCGAAACGCGTGCTCCACGGTTGCGCTCCCGCCCACGCGACGCGCCCGCTCGCCGACAGTTGCCCGCGCAGCACGTCGCCTTGCAGCCGGTCGAGCGCCAGTTGCTCGCGATCGAACGTCCCGGTTGCGTTGAAGCGAGCCTCGGGCGCCGTGTCGAGCACTGGAGCGCGCACGTGAGCCTGCACGTCGAAGGCGTAAGGCATCGCTCCCTGCAGCGAGTACGTGCCGAACGTGCTCTCGATCTCCACCGGTCCCGTGAGTGGCCAGCGCAGGGCCGCCCACTCGCCGGCGAGGTCCAGCGTTGGCGATGCCTCGCCGAACGTCACCGTGCCCGCGGTCTGGACGGCCAGGCTCGATCGCGGCAGCCACGCGCGCAGCGACGCGATCTCGAGCCGGGGCTCGAGCCACCGGCCGTTGCCCTGGATCCGCACCGGGCCGTCACCGAACGCGTCCGCCGTGAGCGTGCCGTCGATCCCGAACGTGGCAAGGCCCGAGTCGAGCGCGATCGAGCCGCTCATGCGCGGCCAGGCGCCCTGCGGCAGCCACGGCGACCCGTCGAAGTCCGTGGCGCGCAGCGTGCCGACGATGCGCGGCGTGCCGGTGAGCGTGAGTGCGTTTCCGACGAACGACAGGTTTGCCGGCTCCGCGAGCGTCACTGCCGTCGCGAGCCGGTCGAGATTGCCGCGTGCCGCTGCCGCGAAGCGGTAGGTGCGCTCGTCCGGCAGTTGCCAGTGACCGTTCAGGGCGGTGCGCAGCCCGAGCGGCAGCGTCGCCCGCAACGTGAGCGTCCCGTCGATCCGGCCGAGCGGGTCTTCGACGACGAGGTCGGTGAGGTCGATGCGCCAGCGCGTCATGGCGAGTGCGCCGCGGACCGACGCCACGGTGAAGCGCTGCCCATCGGCCAGCGTCAGGCCGACGTTGCCGACGCGCAGCGACGGGGCAACGACCTCGAGGAACTGCGGCAGGAAGCGCGGCGCCTCGGGCGGCGGCGGTTCGCGCTCCTTGAGTTCGACGTTGAGACTCTCGACGGTGGACTGTTCGAGGTACACGTCGCCGGCGAGCAGCGAAGCCAGCTGGAGGTCGAGCGTGACGCCGCGCGCCTCGATGTGCGCGGCCTCGTGATCCACGACCAGGCGCTGCACCGTGAGCGGCCCGGCGAGCGTGCCGCTGGCGCCGTGCGCCTCGACCCGCACGGAGGGTATTCGCTCCAGTTGCGCCAACGCCCACTGCAGGCCCGCTTCCGTGGTGAGCGCCCGGTGGAGTGCAACCAGCGGCAGGCCGACCAGGACCGCGAGTGCAACGATCGGTACGATCCAGCGCCAGCGCATCACAACACCTGCGTGATGTTGAGGTGCAGGCGCGGCCTGCGGTCGGGCTCCGACAGCGCCTGCGCCACGTCGATGCCGATCAGCAGCATCGGCAGCCGCCAGCGCACGCCGATGCCCACGGAGTACTCGAGCGGGGTGCTCCAGTCGTTGAACGCGTTGCCGGTGTCGTAGAAGGCGGCGATCCGGAAATTGCCCGGCAGGTCGCGCTCGATCTCGATCGAACCGACGACCTTGTGCTCGCCGCCCACGCCCTTGTTCGACGTGTCGATCGGTGTCGGCAGGGTGATCTGCTCCGGCGGAGGACTCAGTTCGTCGAGGGCGAAACCGCGCACGCTCCGGTCGCCGCCTGCGAAGAAGCGTTGCGAGGCCGGCAGTTCGGAGAAATCGTTCACCCAGCTGGTGCCGAACTCCCCGCGCAGCCGCACGTACCACGGCCCGCCGATCGGCCACACCCGCTCGGCGCGGCCGTAGAAGCGCAGGTAGGAGGCGTCCGAGCCCAGGGTCTCGGGGCTGCCCGACACTTCGACATAGTACGCGGCGTCGCGCACCCAGCCGGTGAGGAAGTTCGGCGGCATGCTGGCGTAGCTCACGCCCGGGATGAGCAGCAGGTCCTCCGTCCGCGTGCCGTCCGGGTAGCTCGAGCGCTCGTTCTGCAGGCGGGCAAACAGCACCCGTTGCCACTGTCCCATGGCCTGCGTCAGGCCCGCCGTCGTCTCGACCCGCTCGCTGTCGACGTCGCCGAGTTCTTCGTTGATGTAACCCGCGCTGAACTCGAGCTTCTCGAGCGCCGGGTCGCCGACCGGGATGACGTAACGCCCGATGACCTCCTGCAACACCGAGGAGCCCGTGAGCTCGATGCGCGAACGATGGCCGCGCGAGTTCACTCTCCGGTTGTCCCACGCGAACCGGCCGCGGATCTCGGTGTCGGTGCCGTAGCCCAGGCTGACCGTGAACCGATCGCGCCGGTTGCGCTCGGCGTCGATCGTCACGGGCACCGTGAGCGTGTCGGGATCGCGCCGGCCCGGCACGACGCGCACCGCCGAGAAGTAGTTGCTGTCCTCCAGCGCGAATTGCGTGCTGCGGAGGCGGTCGTTGGAGAACACCGCGCCCGTCCTGAAACGCACCAGGCGCATCACCAGCTCGTGGTCGATGAAGTCCTGCTCGATCGTGATCTCGCCGAACCGGTACTGCCCGCCGGTGTCGAGCTCGAGCAGTGCCGATGCGCTGCGCCGCGGTGGATCGACCAGCAATTCGCGGCGAGTGAGCTTGGCGTCGAGGTAGCCTAGACCGAGCGCGGTACGGACCAGGTCGGTCTTGAGCTGTTCGTACGCCGCGTGATCCAGGCGCGCGCCAGCCTGCAGCGCACTGGCCGGCGCGATCGCCGCGAGGGCCGGTTCGGCGCTGCCCGGTCCGCTGATCTGAACCTTCACCGACTCCATCAGCACCGGGTCGCCCGGCTTGATGCGCAGTCGCACGATCCACTGTGGGTCGTCCCAGCTCGTGCGGCTCTTCACCGTGGGTGCGTAGTAGCCGAAGGGACGCAGCGCATCGGCCGCCTCGTCCACCGCGCGGTCGGCGAGCCTGCGCACCTGTGCGTCGGTGAGGTCGTCGCGTTGCGCGAAGCGGGTCAACGCCAGGTAGCCGCGCACGTTGTCCCTGATCGCGCCATCGACGCCGTCGATCTCGATCCGGATGCGATCGGCTGCAGATGCACCGGCGGCCCAAGTGAATGCCAGCACGGCGGCCATCCACGTGCCACACCGCCGGACACCGGCACCCTGTCGTGCGCCCGTCATGCGGTGGCGTCCGCGAACTCGACTCGCGTCGCGCCGGTCTGCGCGCCCGCCGGGTTGAAGCGGCGCTCGTGGAGGGACGTGAGCCCGCCGTGCTCGACCAGCGCCACCGTCGAGCAGCGCGTGCCATAGCGCTCGTGCCGCACGAACGGCGCCGACAGCGCGCGCTCGAGCTCGGGCGGCAGGCCGCGGTCGGGCGGCGACTCGTACGCGGACGGCGTGCTGTCGGCCAGCAAGTCGAAAAGGTCCGCGGGCGTCGGGTCGGCGTGCCTCAGTGCCGCGGCGAACCGCTCACGCGTGCGCTCGAGCTTCGGCCACGGTTCGTCGAGCCGGTGGTTGCTCAGGCCGTAGATGCCGGGCGGGAGTTCGCGCGGTTCCTCGCCACCGACGTTGCAGCAGTAGTGCAGGCCGTGCGCGTCGCCCAGCAGCAGGTTGAACCCCGCATACGCGCGGATCCCGGGCAGCAGGCCGGACAGGAACCCGGCCGCTGGTCGAGCGCCGCGCAGGAACGCCGGTACCAGCTCGCCGCGCGACGGTGCGCCGGGCGGTGCGCCGTTGGCGTCGCGGAAATTGGTCACGAGGCCGAAGCGGCCGGAGCGGGCGAAGGCGAGCCACGTCCCGCCTGCCCGCAGGTCGCGGCCGCCGAGGATGTCCGGGGCGTCGCTCCACCAGCCGAGCGGAGCGGCCGGCCGCTCGTGGAATTCGTCGCGATTGCCGGCGACCACGAGCCGGTAACGGGGGTGTGACCTCCAGGCGACGACGAGCAGGCACATGGCCGCATTCTACGGGGGCGCGCGGGGGCGCCGTTCAGGTCGTGGCGGGCGGCGGCGGCGTCTTGCTGCGGCCGAACAGCAGGCGGCCGGCTTTGCGCGCAGCCCACCACAGCAGCGCGACCACGGCGACGAAGCAGAGGAGCGGCACGGCGATCGCGAGGATGGTGATGCCGGTCGCACCGACGGTTTCGACCGTGGACACGACGGGGTTGGCCAGCCCGCCGGTGGCTACGCCCGACTTGGCGCGCAGCAGTGCTGTGCTGCCCTTGGTGAGGCCGGCGGCGCCGCCGCCCGCGATCACGGCGACGGGCCACAGCACGGCCGGCGGAACTTCGGTCATGACGGCCGCGCTCGCGACGATGCCCGCGAGCAGCGTGGCCGGGCCAGCGAGCACGTCGAGCGCGTGGTCCACGCCCGGGATGTAGTAGCCGAGCGTCTCGAGCACCGCCGCCGTGCCGAGCGTCAGCAGCGCAGGCGTGGTCGCGAGCCACTGGAATCCGTCGCCGAGCGGCAGCATGTCGAAGCGCGCCGCCAGGCCGACCAGCAGCAGCGGGATGAAGATGCGGAAGCCCGTGGCCGCGGCGAGCCCGATGCCGAGTGCGATGCCGATCAGCGATTCGATCGAGAAATCCATGTGCCATCCAGCGCTGCGCGGCCTGGCCGCAGTGGGGGATCGTGCCGGATCCCGGGGGTGCCGACAATCAGGGAAGGGCGGCGAGCGCGTCCCAGGCGGTCTTGGCGATCAGCGAGCCCACCACCAGAAGGAACACCACGCGCACGAATCCGCTGCCGCGGCGGATCGCCAGATGGCTGCCCACCTGGGCGCCAGCCACGTTGCAGACCGCCATGGCCAGTCCCAGCAGCCACAGCAGTTCGCCGGTCAGGCCGAACAGGATGAGTGCCGCGATGTTGGTCGTCGCATTGACGATCTTTGCGGACGCCGAGGCGTGCAGGAAGTCGAGCCCGAAACCGCGTACGAACAGGAACACCAGGAAGCTGCCGGTGCCCGGACCGAAGAACCCGTCGTACAGGCCGATCACGCCGGCGCCCGCGGCGGCGAGCGCCCGGCCACGCCGCCCCTGGCCGCGCGGGCGGTGCTGCAGGCCGAAATCCTTGTGCAGCAGGGTGTAGGCGAGCACCAGCGTGAGCAGCACCGGCACCATGGCGCGGAACCGGTCGGGCGGGATGCTGGTGGCGATCCATGCGCCGACTAATGCAGCGACGAACGCCCCCACAGCGGCCGGCAGCACGAGCTTCCAGTCGATGCTGACGTGGCGGACGAAGCGGAAGATCGCGCTCGTGGTACCGGCGAAGCCCGCGAGCTTGCCCGTGCCGAGCAGGGTGGTGTGGGGCGCGGTGGGGTACGCAGCGAACAGTGCGGGCAACTGCACGAGACCGCCGCCGCCCGCCATCGCGTCGATCACGCCGGCGCCGAACGCCGCGACGAGCACGAAGACGATTTCGAAACCCACGCGCTCAGGACCGGCCGGCCGCTCAGCGGCGGCCCCAGAGCTTGACGCCCGGCGTCTCGCGCAGCGGCAGCGCAGCCCCGGAGTCGTACCAGTCCTCGATCAGCCGGAACGATACGGACTGCGGCGGTGGCAGGCCCGGCGTGCCCGACGCGATTTCCTCGCGCGTGAACCATCGGACGTCTTCGAGTTCCTCATCCGCGCGAGGTACTGCGCCTGCCGAGGCGCGGGCGGTGAAGCCGATCATCAACGACGACGGGAACGGCCAGGGCTGCGACGAGTGGTACTCGGACTCCTGCACCTGCACGCCGGTTTCCTCGAGCACTTCGCGCGCCACGGCGTCCTCGAGGCTCTCGCCCGGTTCGACGAAGCCGGCGATGGTCGAGTAGCGTCCCGGCGGCCACGCCGCCTGGCGTCCGAGCAGTGCGCGTTCGCCGTCGGTCACCAGGACGATGATGGCGGGGTCGAGGCGCGGAAAATGCTCGGCGCCACACCCGCGCGCGGTGCACTGCATCACGTGGCCCGAACTCTCGGCGCGCGCCGGTGCGCCGCAACTGCCGCAGTAACGGTTCCGCTGGCGCCAGAGGATCAGTGCACGCGCATAGGCGAGCAGCCCCGCTTCATCGTGCGGCAGGAAGCCGCCTGCCGTGCGCAGGTCCTCGAACGTCGCGTCCGGCAGCAGCGCGGGCGGTGATTCCGCCGCGATCTCCGCCGCGAAGACCGCGTGGCCGCGGAACTGGCCGAGCAACACCAGTTCGCCGTCCGGCAGCGTGCGGCGGATCTCGTGGGTCACCTCGACGAAGGCCGCAGTGGAAGCGCGATCACCGCGGCGCACGAGATTGCGCGCCTGCCAGAGCGGCACGATCAGCGTGCCCGGATCGGCGAGGGCCGCAGCGACCCAGGCCGCGTCCTTGCGCAGGTGGGCGGCGCGGTCGAGGTACGGTCCCGCGAAGACGTTGGGCTTGCGCACGGTCGTGATGCCAGGTCGGGGTCGCGCAGTCTAGCAACACGCCCTGCGGGGCGGCGCCTCAGTCGGGCGGGTCGGTGCGGCAGGCGGCGCAGTTGTCCGGCAGCAGGTCGAGCGTGTCGCGGATCCACGTGCCGTGGCAGTCCGGGCAACGCGCCAGCACGAACTCGTCGAGCCGGGCCAGCACGTGCAGCAGGTGCCACGCGTGCTCGAACGAGATGACCGTGGCCGGGCACAGGGCACGGAAGGTCTCGTACAGGTCGCAGAACCGGTTCACCTCGTCGAGGTTCGGCCGGTACAGAGCACGCGGCCGCCCGATGAACCGGCAGTGCTGCAGCATGGCGGCGAGGGCAGCGGCCTGGACTTCGTGCACCGGGCTGCGCCAGAAGAACGACATCTGGCGCGGCGACTTGCCCCGCCGCCGGCGCACCGGGCGGGCGGGTTGCCCCTTGAAATAGTCGCGGTAGAGCTTGCGGATGCGGTCACCCGACAGGCCGGTCGCCTGGCGGATCGTCTGGGTCCGGGCTTCGTGCCCAATCAGTCGGTAGGCGACGTTCAGCCGCTGACGGTCCCGGTCGTAGCGGCTGTCGGTGATGCGCATGGCTGTCCCCCTCGTTCGTATTTTCTGGTCGTTCTCGCCATATATGGTCTACCCGGACCATATTTGGCAGTCTATAACCAAATATGGTCCATTTGGACCATATTTGGAGCCAGAGCCATGACTGATCCATTGCACTGCCCGGAGCAGAATGCCCCGGCACCTGTACGCGGCGGCCTCCTTCCACCGGCACTGCGACAGGATCTCACTGACCTCAATTCCCAATACCTGGAGCTGGGGCTGGCCGCAGGACTCGAGGGTGACCCTCGATTCGGGTGGTCCGAGCCCGTCCGCCGCTGCCTGTTCGAGACCGACCCCGACACGCGCGCGAGGATCGCCGCCGTGCCGTTTGCCTTGTACGGCCTGGTGCTTGCCCCCGCCGGCCCGGGAACGACGATCCCCCGCGTCGAAGACAGCCGGGCGGCAACCGCTCCGTCCGGGTGGCAAGGCCGATACGAATCGTTCGCGCACCAGGCGATGTTCCTCGCGCGAAGGCTGCTCGACGGAGAGCCGATGACGCTGCAGCTCGTGCTCGGGCTGTCCGACGAGGTGCAGCGCCGGCTGGCCGAGAGCCGGCTCGCCCAGCTCGCCGAGATTGCAGCCAGCCCCCGGGTGATCCGTCCACGCTGGCGGCTGCACGCGCGCTTCTGGGAGATGCTGGCGATGGCCGCACGGCGAGGCACGCCCACGGCGTTGCAGTGGGCGCACTGCATCGGCCTGTGCCTGCTGGATGCCGCGGACCGCGACGTGGCCCCGCCGCCGCCAAGGCGGCGCCCACGGCGTTGAGTTCCTTGCCGCGGCTCCGGCCGCCCATTAACCTGCGCTCCCCGCTACGCCCGCCCACGCCGCATGAAAGCCCTTTCGCTGCGCCAGCTGTCGAAGACTTACCGCAACGGCGTGCAGGCGCTGAAGGGCATCGACCTCGACGTCGAGCAGGGCGACTTCTTCGCGCTGCTGGGCCCCAACGGTGCGGGCAAGACCACGGCGATCGGCATCATCGCCTCGCTGGTGAACAAGTCGGCGGGGCAGGTGCAGGTCTTCGGCCACGACATCGACACCGACCTCGAGACGGCGAAGTCGTGCCTCGGCCTGGTGCCGCAGGAGATCAACTTCAACCAGTTCGAGAAGGTCTCGACGATCCTCGTCAACCAGGCGGGTTTCTACGGCATCCCGCGCAGCGTGGCGAGAGAGCGCATGGAAGTGTGGCTCCGCAAGCTGCAGCTGTGGGAGAAGCGGGACGCGATCTCGCGCTCGCTGTCGGGCGGCATGAAGCGCCGGCTCATGATCGCGCGTGCGCTCATCCACGAGCCGAAGCTGCTGATCCTCGACGAGCCCACCGCGGGCGTCGACATCGAGGTGCGCCGCTCGATGTGGGAATTCCTGCGCGAGCTGAACGAATCGGGCACCACCATCATCCTCACCACGCACTACCTCGAGGAAGCCGAGAACCTCTGCCGGCACATCGCCATCATCGACGAGGGGCGCATCATCGAGCACGACCGCATGGCGGCCGTGCTGCGCAAGCTGCACAGCGAGGTGTTCGTGCTGAACCTGCGCCAGCCGCTGGCCGAGGCGCCGCAGCTGCCGGGCTATGTGCTCAAGCTCGCCGACGACGGCTCGATCGAGGTCGAGGTGACCAAGGCGCAGAACCTGAACGACATCTTCGCGGCGCTGTCGGCGCGCGGCATCGAGGTGGTGAGCATGCGCAACAAGGCCAACCGCCTCGAGGAGCTGTTCCTGCGGCTGGTCGAAGGGCGTGATGCGGCGACCGGCCAGGCGAAGCCGGCGGTGTCGGCATGAACGCCGGCGCGCACGTGACCGCGGCATCCGTGCCACGCGGCGAGCGCCGCTGGGTGGGCTTCCGCACCATCGTCATCCGCGAGTTCAGCCGCATCACGCGCATCTGGGGCCAGACCCTGGTGCCGCCGGCCATCACCGCCACGCTGTACTTCATCATCTTCGGCAGCCTGATCGGGCGGCGCATCGGCGACATGGGCGGCGTGAGCTACATGCAGTACATCGCGCCCGGCCTGATCATGATGTCGGTGATCACCAACAGCTACGGCAACGTGGTGTCGTCGTTCTTCGGCGCCAAGTTCGGCCGCCACCTCGAGGAACTGCTGGTCGCGCCGCTGCCCAACTGGCTGATCGTGCTCGGCTACATCGCCGGCGGCGTGGTGCGCGGGCTGCTCGTCGGGTTGCTCGTCACGCTGATCGCGCTGTTCTTCACGCACCTGCACGTGGAGCACATCGTCGCCGTGCTCGCAGCGGTGCTGCTCACCTCGGTGATCTTCTCGCTGCTCGGCTTCGTGAACGCGGTGTTTGCGAAGAACTTCGACCAGATCAGCTTCGTGCCCACGTTCATCCTCACGCCCATGACCTACCTGGGCGGCGTGTTCTACTCGATCACCATGCTGCCCGAATGGGCGCAGCACGTGTCGAAGGCGAACCCGATCCTCTACATGGTCAACGCGTTCCGTTACGGCTTCCTCGGCCTGTCCGACGTGAACCTCGGCGTCTCGTTTGCGCTGATGACGGTGGCCGCCGCGGCGTTGTTCGGCCTGTGCGTGTGGCTGATGGAGAAGGGGACGGGGACGAGGGAATAGGGGATCGTGAATAGTGAATAGTGAATAGTGAATGGAATGAGGCGCGGTGGGGCGTCGGGGAGGGCGGATGGTCAAGGGCGAATGCAACTGCGGCGCCGTCCAGTACGAGATCGACGCGGATCTCCCAGGCATCTTCGTCTGCCACTGCTCGATCTGCCGCCGGTCCACGGGCAGCAGCGGGATCGCGGTGGTCGTGTTTCCGAAAGAGCAGTTCCGGTGGGTCCGTGGCGAGGACTGCATCGTCACCTGGAACAAGCCGGGCACGGACTGGCACAAGTGGTTCTGCAGCACCTGCGGTTCGCCCGTGCCTGGCGAGAACGACGCAAGCACGATGTTCGCGCCGGCGGGCTGCCTCACCGAGGGCGCCGAGTCGCTAAGAGTCATCCACCACGTCTGGGTGGGCTCGAAAGCCCCTTGGGACGAGATCGGTGACTCGGGCAAGCAACACTTCGAGGGCTTCCGCAGCTGAATGCCAAGGCCGCGACACCGCTGGCTCTCCCCTATTCACCATTCACCATTCACTTCCCCATGTGCGGCCGCTTCGCCTTCTACTCGCCCCACGAAGCCGTGATCCGGCTCTTCGGTGTTGCCGCTGCGCCGGAGATCGAGCCGCGCTGGAACATCGCGCCCACGCAGTTCATCGTCACCGTCCGCGAGGCCGGCGGGCCGCGCGAGGTGGCGATGCTCTATTGGGGCCTGGTGCCGTCGTGGGCCAAGGAGAGGTCGATCGGCGCGCGCATGATCAACGCGCGGTCCGAGACGCTCGGCGAGAAGCCGTCGTTCCGTAACGCGTTCCGGCGGCGGCGCTGCCTGATCCTGGCCGACGGTTACTACGAGTGGCAGCGCTCGGGTGCGGTCAAGCAGCCGTACTTCATCGGCTTCGGGGATGGTCAGCCGTTCGGCATGGCTGGGCTGTGGGAGCGCTGGCGTGATCCCGCCAGCGGCGAGCCGCTCGAGTCGTGCTGCATCGTCACCACCGCGCCTGCAGCAACGGTCGCGCACGTGCATGACCGAATGCCGGTGATCGTGCCGCCCGACGCGTACGCTGAGTGGCTCGATCCGAAGAACGAGGCCACGGACCGCCTCGCGCGCCTGTTCGAACCGTGCGGCCGTCCCGACCTGCAGGCGCGCCCCGTGAGCCGGCGCGTGAACGACGCGCGCAACCAGGGCGCCGAACTGATCGAACAGATCGAGTTGGCCGACACCACGCGCTGAAGTCCTTGGCCCCGATGCTCCTCGCTGCCCGCCGATCGCTACACACGCGCCCGCGCCTGCTCGCGCGCTGCGCCCTGGCCTGCCTGGTCGCGCTGGGGCTCGGCGGCTGCGCGCTCGGCCTGGTCTATCCCCGCCTCGACACTGTGGTCGGGTTCTACCTGCAGGGCCTCGTGTCGCTCGACGATGCCCAGTCGGCGCAGCTGAAGCGCACGCTGGCCGGTAACCTCGAATGGCACAGGCGTTCGGAACTGGCGCGCTATGCGGAGTTCCTGCGCGATGTCGCGGCGGCGGTCGAGGGCGGAACCGGAAGCAGCGACTGGCTCGAGGCGAGCCGGCGCACCGAGCAGTACTTCCGCAAGATCTTCGAGCAGGCGGCGCCCGGCTACACGGCGCTCGCCGCCACCTTCTCGGACGCCCAGGTCGCCGAGCTGCTCGCCAATCTCGCAGCGGCCGATGAGAAGACCTGGCGCGAGTTCGCCCGCCGCACGCCTGCGGAACGCGCGGCCCGCCGGGAGAAATCGATGCTGCGCGCCATCGAGCGCGTCACCGGCCCGCTCGACGCGGCACAGCGGGCGAGCGTGCGTGCACACGTCGCCGAGTCGCCGTCGTTCATGCCGGAATGGCGGGAGAACCGGCGCCTGTGGCGCGCAGAGCTGGCCGAGACCCTCGCTGGGAGGCGCGCGGATCCCGGGTTCGGGCAGCGCATGTTCGTGCTGATCGCCCGGCCGGACGACCTCTGGACGCCGCAATACCGTGCGGCCGTCGAGCAAAGGCGCGAGTCGCTCGCCCGGCTCATGGCTACAATCGACGCCTCGCTCACGCCGCAGCAGCGCGCCGCGGCGCGCCGGCAGTTGTTGGCGCTCGCCGACGAGGTGCAGGGGCTGGCCGGCCGGGGCGGTTGAGTCTGGAGAGGGCGCATGGCGCAGCACGACGGCAAGATCTTCTGCATCGGCTTCTACAAGACGGGCACCACGACGCTCTACGACGCGTTGCGCGCGCTCGGTTACCACACGGTCAACGGCGACACGCCCGGCAGCTACCCCGGCGCCGACGACGGCGAGACCCTCATCAAGCAGATCGACGCGGGCGACTACCGATTGCCGACGTTCGAGATGTTCGACGCCTTCTCCGACAATCCGTACTTCCGCATCTGGCGCCACCTGTACGGCATGTTCCCGGAGGCGAAGTACATCCTCACGGTGCGCGACGAGGACCGCTGGATCGAGAGCTGCGTGAAGTTCTACCGCCACCGGCGCATCCGGCCGATGCGCGTGTGGATGTTCGGGCCGCACGCCAATCCGGCGAGCAGCCCGGAGAGCCGGCAGGCGTGGCTGGATGCCTATCGCGCGCACAACGCCGCGGTGCGCGAGTTCTTCGCAACCCGGCCGCAGCAGTACTTCGAGTTCGACCCGACGCGCGAAGGCGGATGGGATCGCTTGTGTGCCTTCCTCGGCGCGCCGGTACCCAGCCAGCCGTGGCCGCACGCCAATCCCACGAAGCCAGACCAGCCGTGGCGTCCCGCGTGGCGCAAGCTGAGGCAGGCACTCGGCCTGGAGGAACGCGCGCCGGACGGGGCCCGCGACGACTGACGCCGCTCAGGCGAGGCGCAGCACCAGCGCCGACTTGTACACCCAGTTGCGCAACAGCCGGCTGGAGAGCGGCTCGGTCCACTCGGCGAGGTGCCGGTTGCGCTCGCGCATCGCCGCAACGTCGGCCGCGAGGTCGCCCCGGTAGGCCGCGAGTTGCCGCGCATGGCACTCGCGCAGGCAAAAGTCGTACACCTGCTGGTCGAGCGCGTTGACTCCGCGCAGCCGTGCCTTCACCTCTGGCGAGTCGAGGTAGCTCATGTCGGCCTGCTCGCGGGCGACGTCACGCGCGCGCTGCTTGCCGGCCAGCTGGTTCACGGGCCGGTACTCGGGCCGGAACCCCGGCTCGCCGAGCCACTGCCCGAGCATCAGCAGCGACTCGTCGAACGTCTCGGTGAAGCCGACGAAGCCGATGCGCGTCGCGATCAGGTCGATCGCTTTCTGCGCGCTCGCTTCGCCGGCGATCATCTTGGTCTGCCAGTCGTGGGTCCAGGTGGCGTCGGCCCAGCGGTCGAAGTCGGCACGGGCATAGGCCCGCGAGCGGTTCTTGAAGTGCGACAGGTAGCGCTTCACCGGGTCGCGCAGGAACGTGAAGTAGCGCAGGTCCGGACAGGCGACATGCAGGTCGGAGTACGCCTTGACGTTGTGCCCGGCGATGCCGCGCAGGTTGCGGTAGAAGCGCCGCACCTTGCGCAGGTCGTCGCCCGTGACCGCGACGCGGCGGTCATCCACCTCGGGCAGGCGTTTCGCGTAGGGCGTGCGGATCTCGCAGTGGCCCGCGCCGAACGACCGCAGCAGGACGGCTCGCACCGTCCTGCCCGCGGTCTTCTCGATGTGGACGAACGCGTACAGCGCCGTCACCCCGCTGCGCTCAATCCGCTTCTTCCTGCGGCTTGAACGCGGCTACCAGCTCCTGCTGCTTGCGCGGCGGCACTGGATCGTAGTGGCTCAGGTCCATCGTGTACGTGCCTTCGCCGCCCGTGAGGGCCTTGAGGCGCGACAGGTAGTCCTGCAGCTCCGCCAGCGGCACCAGCGCCTGGATCTCGGCGCGTCCGCCCGGCAGCGTGTCCTGGCCGCTGATGCGCGCACGGCGCGTCGCGAGGTCGCTCGTCACGTCGCCGATCGAGGCGGAAGGCGTGCTGATCGCCACGCGCACGATCGGCTCGAGGACGATCGGCCAGGCTTCCTTGATCGCGGCGATGAACGCCTTCTTGCCCGCCGCGACGAACGCCACCTCCTTCGAATCCACCGGGTGGTGCTTGCCGTCGTACACGCTGACGCGCACGTCCTGCAGCTCGAAGCCGGCGATGGCGCCGCCCGACAGCACCGCCCGCACGCCCTTCTCGACCGCGGGGATGAACTGGTTCGGGATCGCGCCGCCCACCACGTCGTCCACGAACTCGAAGCCCGCGCCACGCTCGCGCGGCTCGATGCGCAGGTACACCTCGCCGAACTGGCCGGCACCGCCGGTCTGCTTCTTGTGGCGGTGGTGGCCCTCGGCCGGGCGCGTGATCGTTTCGCGGTAGGGGATGCTCGGCGGGCTGGTCTTCACGGCCACGCCGTAGCGCTCGGTGAGACGCTGCAGCATGACGCGCAGGTGCAGGTCACCGAGGCCGTACAGGACCGTCTCGTTCTGCGCGGTGTGGTGCACCACGCGCACGCACGGATCCTCGGCCGTGAGGCGGTGCAGGCCCTCGGAGAGCTTCTGCTCGTCGCCGCGCTTCTCGGCGCGGATCGCCAGGCCCAGCATCGGCGGCGGGAACGCGACCGACTTCAGGTGGTAGTGGTCTTCGTCGTGCGAATCGTGCAGCACGGCGTCGAAGTGCAGCTCGTCGATCTTCGCCACCGCGCAGATGTCGCCGGGGATCGCCTGCGGGACCTCGATGTTCTCCTTGCCCTGCAGCCGGTACAGGTGGGCGAGCTTCACGGGCTTGCGGCCGTCACCTACCAGCAGCTGGGCGCCTGCCTTCACCGTGCCCTGGTGGACGCGGAAGACGCCGAGCTTGCCGACGAACGGGTCGATCGTGACCTTGAACACGTGCGCGATGACGTGCTGCGACGGGTCGGGCGACACTTCGACGCGCGCGGCGTCGGCGCCTTCGCCCTTCAGGAACGGCGGCGGGTTACCCTCGGTCGGGTTCGGCGCGAGCTTCGCGAGCACGTCGAGCAGCTCGTTGATGCCGGCGCCCGTCTCGGCAGAGCAGAAGCAGATCGGCACGAGGTGATCCTCGCGCAGCGCCTTCTCGAACGGGTCGTGCAGCTGCTCGGGCGAGAGCTCCTCACCCTGCTCGAGGTACACCGCCATCAGGTCCTCGTCGACCTCGACCACCTGGTCGATGATCTCCGTGTGGGCGGCTTCGACCGACGAGAAGTCGGCGGGCTTGCCGTGCGGCTGGAAGAAGCAGTCGACCACGGACGTGCCGCCCCCGGCCGGCAGGTTGAGCGGCAGGCAGGCCTTGCCGAACTGCTCGCGGATGTCGGCGAGCACCTGCTCGGTGCGCGCTTCCTTGCTGTCGATCTTGTTGATGACGATCAGCCGGCACAGGCCGCGCGCCTTCGCGAAATCCATCATGCGCTGGGTCATCGGCTCGATGCCGTTCACCGCGCTCACCACGATCACCGCCGTCTCGACCGCCTCGAGGGCGACCAGGCTGCGGCCGAGGAAATCGGGATACCCCGGGGTGTCGATGACGTTGACCCGCTTGCCCTGCGTCTCGAACCCGCAGATGGCGGCGTCGAGGGAGTGCAGCAGGTCCTTTTCCTGTGGATCGAAGTCGCACACCGTCGTGCCACGGGCGAGCGACCCCTTGGACCGGATGGCGCCGGATTGCGCGAGCAAGGCTTCGGCCAGCAGCGTCTTGCCCGCGCCGGCCTGGCCCACGAGGGCGATGTTGCGGATATCCGCGGTGGTGTAGGGCATTTGATGCCTCCGTTCTCTCTTTTAGTACTTATGGCAGAGCATACGCCGGGACCCCGGGGGGGCTAGAAGCGTTTGCCGGGATTGGCTTGCAGGCCGGATCAGGGTAGAAAGCCCGTACTCGTGGCGGCTCGATGCCGCTCTCCTGGGGGTTACAGGGAATGACGACGGGGAAGCGTGCCCTGATCGTGGACGATTCGCGATCGGCGCGGGTGATCCTGAGCCGCATGCTCGAGCAGCACGGCATGGCGGTGGACACGGCCGAATCCGCCGAACAGGCGCTCGAGTACCTGCACCAGCAGCGGCCCGACGTGATCTTCATGGATCACCTCATGCCCGGCATGGACGGTTTCCAGGCCGTGCAGACCATCAAGGCCGATCCCCAGACCGCCACCATTCCGCTGATGATGTACACGTCACAGGAAGGCGAGCTGTACGTCAGCCAGGCCCGTGCGCTCGGCGCGGTGGGCGTGCTGCCCAAGACCGTGCGCCCGGTCGATGTGTCACGAGTGCTGTATCAGCTGCGCCTCCTGCCGGATCGCCGGCAGGACCGCTCCGCGCTGTTCGACGAGCGTGCCGCCCGGGCTGCAGCCGCGGCCGCCGCGGCTGACGGCGGGGCAGCCGTCGCGCTGGCCGAGAGTCCACCGCCGGCCGAGAACGGCGAGCCCCCGGTCGATCTCAC